>QHZX01000303.1 GCA_003224835.1 Acidobacteriota bacterium
TTCGATCGTTTTATTGTTGACCAGTTCAGCCATGCGCTCGATCAGGTAACGCTTGTTCACCTGATAAGGAATTTCAGTGACGATAATGGCGTCACGGTCCTTTGAGAACTTTTCGATTGCGGCGCGCGCGCGCATGGTGAAACGACCACGGCCATTTTTGTAGGCATCGAGAATTCCCGATTTTCCATGGATGATTCCGGCGGTCGGGAAATCGGGACCTTTGACGATCTTCAAAA
>QHZX01000491.1 GCA_003224835.1 Acidobacteriota bacterium
CCAGCAGGCGCAATAATTCCTGACGCGGTGAGGACATGAATTTCTAAGATATCAGAGTTATTGGGCCAGCTTCTCCAGGTGCTTGAAGCCGTGACTGGCGATGAGCGCGGCCATTACTGGAACGCCATTGTAGACGGAGTGAACGATGAAACTCGCGCCCACAGACTTCATCTTCGAGCGGACAATCGTCAACACCGCGCCGACCAAAAATATTATCAGCACTGGGCCCCATGCTTTGTATTCGAAAATGTGAATGAAGGCGAAGGAAGAGGCAGTGATTAAAACTGCGGCTGCTGCTCCCAACCGGCGCGCGAGCACTGGATAGAGAAATCCTCGAAAAAATAGTTCTTCCATAAATGGCGCAAAAGCAATCGCCAGGAATGCGAAGGCATAAGCGTCGAGCGGCCGATTAAAAAACTGATCAAATGGGCTTTTGGGAGGCGGCGGCAGCAGACGCTCGAGTCCTTGCAAAACAAGCAGGGTAACGATTCCGATTCCAATCAGCGCCAGCCAACCTCGCTTCGGCCAGTTCCAGCGGACCGCCCGCCACAATGTCTGGTGAAATCGCGACTTCGAATAGTCAATCAAGAGCAGCGCGACCACGGCGAACCACACAAATTGCGGGCCCAACAAGATCCAAGGCTTTGTCGCAACTGCCGCGAATGTCAGCTGCGGATAAAAAAGTTTCTGCGCGATGACAACTAAAAACGGCGCCATCATGATCGGCACGACAAAAATCAGCAGGCCAATTTTTAGGACTTCTAAGCCTCCAAAGGGCGGGTCTTCTGCGGGCGGGGGGCTCGCGCTCGCAGGAGCGTCGCTGGCTAGCGGCTTCGAAGGATCTTCCAGCCCGGGTCCGCCCCATGCTGAATTCGACGACATAATTTGAATTTACACGAAGTCTGCGTGGGACGGGCGCCCGCTTGCGACCTGCTGTTAGCTGACGGCAGCTTGTGGATGAGCTAGAGCTGCGATGGCATACTCTGCCAGTGCCTGCCCGGTGTAGGATTTTTTGTTCCGTGCGACCTGTTCGGGTGTGCCCTGCGCAACGATTCGGCCGCCCTCTTCCCCACCCTCCGGGCCGAGGTCGATTATCCAATCGGCGTTTCTGATCACATCCAGATTGTGCTCGATGATGATGATCGTATTACCGAGGTCGGTAAGCCGGTGCAGAACGTCGAGCAGCTTTCGCACGTCGTCAAAGTGCAGACCTGTCGTAGGCTCATCCAACAGGTAAAGGGTTCGTCCGGTCTGGCGTTTGCTCAACTCGCGTGCGAGTTTAATGCGCTGAGCTTCGCCGCCTGAGAGCGTGACCGCCGATTGGCCCAGGTGAAGATAACCCAAGCCGACATCAACCAGAGTTTGCAGCCGCTGCCGGACCTGAGGAATATTTTCCAGAATTGGCAACGCCTCTGAAACCGGCGTTTCCAGCAGATCGGCAATTGAATAACCCTTGTACTTCACCGCCAGCGTTTCCTGGTTATAACGCCGGCCGCCACACACTTCGCAGACAACATACACGTCAGGAAGAAAATTCATCTCAATGCGCCGTTGGCCTTCACCCTGGCAGGCTTCACATCTCCCGCCGGTTACATTGAAAGAAAACCTTCCAGGCTTGTATCCGCGTTCGCGAGATTCCGGGAGCATCGCGTACAGATCGCGAATATGCGTGAAGACTTGGGTGTACGTCGCCGGATTGGATCGTGGGGTTCGGCCGATTGGTGACTGATCAATACGAATAACTTTATCGATGTTCTCAGCGCCCGAGATCGCTTTGTGCTGGCCCGGTTCTTCGCGTGAGCGGTAGAGGGACTTTGCCAGTGCGCGATACAAGATGTCATTGACCAATGTGGATTTCCCTGAGCCTGATACGCCGGTAATAACATTGATCAGTCCCAGAGGAAAAGTCGCGTCCACGCTTTTCAAGTTGTTCTCGCGCGCGCCGAGCACGGTGATCGCGCTTCCATTCACCTTGCGCCGCTCGGGACGTGTCTCAATCCGCTTATCTCCCGACATGTAGGCGCCGGTGAGCGACTCCGGCACATGTGTGATTTCCTCGGGGGTTCCCCGCGCTACGATCTCTCCGCCATGACGACCGGCGCCAGGACCAAGATCCACTACGTAGTCCGCGCGACGGATGGTCTCCTCATCGTGCTCAACCACCAGCACGGTGTTTCCCAAATCCCGAAGCTCCTCAAGCGCATTCAGCAGCCGGCCATTATCGCGATGGTGCAGACCGATCGACGGCTCATCGAGAACGTAAAGCACTCCGCGCAGCTTCGACCCGATTTGAGTCGCCAGACGAATTCGCTGCCCCTCCTGCTGCTCGCGTCCGGCCAGCTTAATGGTGCTTGCTCTCTCAAGGGCGCGGGATACCGGCATAGCGGTGAAGTCGGCAATCGACATACCTTCGACTTGCACTGCCAGGCTTTCCGGACGAAGGCGCCTGCCGTGACAAGCCGGACATTGGGTTGGGGACATGTGCTCCATCAGCCAATCGCGGTATGTTTCAGAGCTGGACTCATCCATCGCATTCTTCAGATAACCAAAAATCCCCAGGAACCCGGTTTTGCCTCGCTTCTCCGGTTCGCCGAACAGGAACAGATTTTGGATTTTGTCCGGCAGCTTTTCAAAGGGCGTGCTCAGATCGATGCCATAGGCTTCTGCGACAATTTTGATTTGATGAATCAAATTCTGCGAAGCCGAACCCGGTCCCAAAGCGCCGTCCAGCAAGGGTTTTGACCAGTCGTTGATGACCTTAGCCGGATCGAAGTCGTAAGTGCTGCCGAGCCCGTGGCATTCCGGACAGGCGCCATAGGCGCTGTTGAACGAGAATGACCGCGGCTCAAGCTTCGGCACGTCAATGCCGCAATCGGGACAGGCAAGGCGCTCGGAGTAAAGCTGTTCGTCCCCGCCGACCACTGCGACCTGCACCAAGCCGCCGGCCAACTTCATCGCTAATGCAACTGACATCTCGAGACGTTGCTCAATTCCCGGCTTCACCAGTAATCGATCAACGACGACTTCAATGGTGTGGTTCTTACGTTTGTCGAGCTGGATCACGGCTTCATCTTGCAGGTTGACCAGTTCTCCATCGATGCGAGCCCGTGTGAAACCGTGCTCGGATAGCTTCTCCATCTCTTTTTTGAATTCGCCTTTGCGCCCACGCACAATCGGCGCCAACACCATGACCCGGTCCTCGGGAGTCAGCGCCATCACGCGTTGCACAATCTGGGCTGCCGTTTGGCGCGAAATTGCGCGGCCACATTTCGGACAATGAGGAATACCAATTGAGGCGTACAGCAACCGCAGATAGTCGTAAATCTCTGTGATCGTTCCCACAGTCGAGCGCGGGCTGCGGCTAGTGGTTTTTTGCTCGATGGAGATGGAGGGGCTTAACCCATCGATGGCGTCCACGTCCGGACGCTCCATCTGGTCCAAAAACTGCCGCGCGTAGGCGGATAGTGTTTCCACATACCGGCGCTGCCCCTCGGCATAAATCGTGTCGAACGCCAGTGAAGATTTGCCCGACCCGCTCAGCCCGGTGATGACGGTGAGGGTATTACGGGGGATCTCCACACTTATGTTCTTCAGATTGTGCTGCCTGGCGCCCCGGATTGAGATTTCCTTAATGGCCATTGTGCGACTGGATAATGGACCTTGGTAACGTGGACGGGTCCTCAGAAATGTTGGAAAGTGGAGTTGCGCGGCTTTACTCACGTATCT
>QHZX01000304.1 GCA_003224835.1 Acidobacteriota bacterium
GTCGCCGTGCCATACACGATCACCCGGCCGAAGTCGCGTAAACAACGAACGCTTTTCAGAACATGCTCGCCACCCAACATTTCAAAAACCACGTCAACGCCTTCGCCGTTGGTCAGCTCTCTGATCGCTACTTCATAGTCTTGCTTTTTGTAGTTGATCGGGTGCTGCAGGCCGAGTTTCTGTACCCGCGACAGTTTTTCGTCCGAAGATGACGTGCCATACATTTCCGCGCCTAGCAATTTGCCGATCTGCACGGCCGCCGTGCCGACTCCTCCCGCAGCTGCATGGATCAGCACACGAGCGCCTTTCGAATCCTCAAGCAGGCCGGCTTTCCAATACGCAAAGTAAGCGGTGAAAAAATTGACCGGAAATGCTGCGCCCTCGGGCGCGCTCCATCCCATGGGCACGGGCCAGAGCAGGGCGCTGCGGGCTGCGACCGATTCAGCGAAAGCTCCCCACTGTGTGTAGCCCATTACACGCTCGCCACTACTTACGCGAGTCCCGGAGAACTCACGTCCAGCCACCAGAGGAGGTTTGGGCGTGCCGGGATATCCTCCGCTGGCGGCCATGGTGTCGGCAAAGTTCACCCCGCCCGCTTCAACCCTCACCAGTTCTTCTCCCGGACCCGGTGTTGGCTCCGGAACGTCCCCGGCTTCAAGTACCTCTGGCCCGCCCAGTCGAGTGATGACGACAGCTTTCATAAGGAAAAGTGTAGCAACTGCTGGTTCCTGCAGCTGCTGGAGCGTTCGGTAAAGCATATTTACTTCTGTGCAGTCAGGTATATACTTTTCGCGTTAAATGTTTGCCCGGAAAATCGGGCGCGGAGCCACCGATCATTTTCATAACGGCTCTGCATAGAATCGCCGGCCTGGATTTTAGCTTTACCCTTGCCGGCGCGGGGCAACTGCGTGGGCCGCAGCTGCCTTGGGGGAGGATGTGCTGTGGACCTGATTCTGATACGTTTTATTTTTGTCGTTTTTGTTTCTTTCACCTGTTTTTTAATTCATCCTTTTGGACCTAACCCCCGGCTGGATGCGGCCGTGGGAGCGCTACTCGGCCTTTCGATCGTCGTGTTCGAGTGGCGCCTGCTGAGGGTGAGTCTCAAACGCCTGATCGGCGCGGCCATCGGCAGTATCCTGGGGATCTTCGGCGCCTATCTCTTTGCCCTCGTAATTCGCAATAGCCTGGAGGAGAGTTCTCTCCGCAGCTTCCTGCAGATCATGGTCATGCTGCTCATGGCGTATGTGGGCCTGATCGTCGGAGCTAATAAGGGCGATCTGCTGAATCTGGCTGCGCTGGGCGGGATCTTCGGTGGCGAAAAGCAGCTGAAGAAGAGCTACAAGATCCTGGACACCAGCGTCATTATCGACGGTCGCATTGCCGACATCGCGGAAACAGGTTTCTTCGACGGCGTTGTAGTAACGCCGCAATTCGTCCTACGCGAGTTGCAACTGGTGGCAGACTCTGGCGATTCGCTTAAGCGCAATCGCGGCCGGCGCGGGCTGGACATTCTGCAGCGCCTGCAAAAAGTTCCCTCTTTGCAGGTGCAAATCGTAGAGGATGATTTTCCCGGCGTGCGCGAAGTGGACCTGAAACTGATCGAACTGGCCAAGCTTTACGAGGGAAAAATTATCACCAATGACTTCAATCTGAATAAGATTGCGCAGCTTCAGGGAGTTGAAGTGCTGAACATTAATGAGCTGGCCAATGCGCTCAAGCCTATTGTTCTGCCGGGCGAAACCATGCGGGTGTTCATCCTGAAAGAGGGGAAGGAATACAACCAGGGCGTGGCCTATCTCGATGATGGAACCATGGTAGTTGTCGATAATGCGCGAAAGATGATCGGCAAGACGATTGACATCTCTGTGACCTCGGTCTTGCAGACAACGGCCGGGAAGATGATCTTCGGCAAATGGGACGAGCGCTCTGCCCCTAGATCTGATCCCAGAAATGCCATGGGCGCGGCGAGTTCAATTTCGGAATCTAAAAAACAGATCGTGATTGCGGACCAGCCGGCCGAGTGAAGAATTCACGTCTGCGGGCCGGCTGAACTTACCGAGATAGTCTGGCCCTTTCGGGTACCGGTGATCGTGGCCCGGGTACCGAGAAGTTTGCTTAACGAATCCTGGTCACCACTCAGCCTGTAGCGGCGATCGCCATCGACAAGTATGTAGGTTGCTCCGCTTCGTAAGCATGCGCGCGCGCAATCTTCCGGAGCTAAGTTGGAGCGGCGTTTGTGTCGCGCGCCACAAACGGAATCGGTAACGAAGCCGCTGAAGCTTTCCAGCTCCGAATTTGGTTGAGGTGCGGGCGGGCTCTGCTGGTCCGAGTTTTGTCCGGCTGCAGAAGAGTCATTTGGAGTCGTATCGGAAATCTGCGAAGAACTAGTGGCGTTGTCATTCTGCACTTCTTCAGCGATCGCGGTCTGATGATTAGCCAGCGCCACCGAACCTCCGGCCACAATGATTGCGAAAATTATCGCCGCGCCGAAGGCTGTCGCAAGACAATACCCAATCAGCGAAATCCAGGATTGATTGTGCTTCACCGTACCTCCGAGCACGTCGGAACTAAGATCGAATGCAGCATAATTTGGTTGCCAAATGTGCAACTCCGGTTGCACGCCACCATTTGAACTGGAGTTACAGCAACTCGTATACTGTTCGCCCGCATGAAGATAGTTGTAATTATTCCCGCCGCCGGGCTGGGCACGCGCATGGTCGCGCCGCAAGCTCCGAAACCTGGCAAATCAGCACCCTCCAAGCAGTTTGTCGAGTTGCGAGGATCGCCGGTACTGATTCACACTTTGAAAAAGTTCGCCGGCAGCGCGGAAGTAAGCGAACTGTATGTCGCTCTTCGAAAATCTGAAATTGAACCCTTTCGCGAGCGCCTGGAGCGGGAAGCACCTGAGATCCTTCGCAAGAAGACTGTATTACTGGAGGGCGGGGAACATCGGCAACAGTCGGTCGCCAATGCGCTGGCGGCAGTGTCGGCATCTGCGAAAGACATCGTGCTGGTGCATGACGCTGTGCGGCCGTTCGTCACTGATGAAATTATTCACGACGTGATTACTGCGGCCGGAAAATATGGGGCCGCGATCGCCGGCGTGCCTGCGGTGGATACGGTGAAGCAGGTCGAACGCACGCCGGAAGGCGCGACCATCAAAGCCACCATCCCGCGCGAGAAAATTGTGATGGCGCAAACTCCGCAAGGATTTCGTTATGAGGTGCTCAAGAAAGCCTTCGACGAAGCCACGGCGGATGGGATGATCGGAACCGATGAAGCTTCGCTCGTGGAACGATCAGGACATCCGGTGGCGGTGGTGATGGGTTCGCCACGAAATATTAAGATCACCACGCCCGCGGATTTGGAGCTGGCTGAGTTTTTCCTGAAACGGTAAAACAGCCACGGATTTACACGGATCAGTTCAAACCGAGCTGTAGACTGCTTTACTCCAAACAGCACAGCTCAGGCACGATGTGATGGATTTTTCCTGAAACGGTAAAGCACGCCACGGATTTGCACGGATTCTCGCGGATCAGTTCAAACGGAGCTGTAGACTGCTTTAATGCAAACAGCACAGCTCAAGCACGGGGACGTGACGGAGAAGATCGTTGGTGTTTTTTACGACGTCTACAATGAGCTTGGCTATGGCTTTCTGGAATCGGTTTATGAGGAATCGCTTGTGATTGCACTTCAAGAAGCGGGATTAGAAGTGAATCGCCAAGTATCCGTTCCGGTCTGGTTCCGTGGTCAGAAGGTCGGCGACTTCAGAGCTGATGTGACCGTCGAAAATTGTGTTCTCTTGGAATTAAAGTGTGCCAAAGGGCTAGACGCGGCGCATGAAGCCCAGATTCTTCATTACCTCAAGTCGACGGACATTGAGGTTGGTTTACTGCTAAATTTCGGAGTGAGGCCTCAATTTCGCAGACTGCTCTTCGATAACGAAAGAAAGAAAATCCGTGAAAATCCGTGCAAATCCGTGGCCAGGCTTTCAGCATGAAAATCGGCTACGGCTGGGACTCGCATGAATTCAAACGCGGCATTCCACTCAAAATCGGAGGAGTGGAAATCGCTCACGAAAAGGGCTTGGGCGGGCACTCCGATGGCGACGTTCTGCTCCATGCCATAACCGACGCGCTCCTCGGAGCAATTGCTGCCCCGGACATCGGAACTCTCTTCTCTCCGTCAGACCCGCGCTGGGAAGGTGCAGACTCTGCAGTTTTCCTCGGGGAAGCCCTGCGCCGGGTTGCGGCAGCCGGCTACAAAGTTTTGAACATCGATTCCACGCTGATACTCTCCACACCTAAAATCGGCCCGCACGCGAATGCACTGCGAGATCGTGTTTCTCAACTCACCGCTGTCCCCCCTGATTGTATTGGGATCAAAGCCAAGACCCCTGAGGGAATGGGGACAGAAAACGCAGCCATCGCGCATGCAGTTGTTTTGCTGCAGAAGATTTCCACAACTGCTGGGCGCAAGCCAACCAAGAAGCCGCGAAGCTGATTGTCAAATTGATGTCACGCGAGCTTCCCCTGCTAACCGTGGGAGCCGTGATGCGTCCAAGTAACAACTGAATGGAACCTCAACGCGAGTAATTGCGTATGAGGTTAAAGACGGAGCGATCACTCCGGCTTGCAAACAACAACTCAAAAGGGCCAGGGGACTGCCTCGCACGGTTTGGCGGCCAGCGGAGACAATCCCCTGCAGCAAGCGAGCACGCTTTCACGCGCCCGTTTGTTTTCCCGAGGCTGAATTGTAAGGCTTTCGGGATAAAAAACAAGCCCGGCACCAACCGTATCCGCCGCTAACCGTTCCGGCGTACCGGAATATAGGAGGACTTGTGAAGTTACATCTTGGTTCGAGCTTAAAACATATTTGTCTGGCGGCAGTGGTACTGGCTGCCGGAAGCGCCTTGGCCGCGACCAAAGGCTCGTTGGAACTGCAACATCCCACCAGCATCGCAGGCAAGCAACTGGCCAGTGGCAACTACACCGTGCGCTGGGAAGGGACCGGCGATCAGGTGGAGTTGAAAATTTATCAAGGCAAGAATGTCGTCCTTTCTACGCCGGCGCGGATAATGAAGGTCGACCATCGGGCGTCAAGCAACAGCGCGGTCGTGGTCGCGAATAGCGACAAGACGTACACCCTGCAGGAGATTCGCTTCGCAGGTAAGAACTTCGTCCTGGGAATCACGAGCGATGGCAGCGGTGCTGGCGCGAGTGGCGGGGCCGGTAATTAATCCAATTTGCATCTCAGCATTCTCGCGTGCGAAGGGCAAGGCCGTTCCTGCTGTTAAAATAACAGTGCAATGGCCCTGCCTTTCGTCCGCGATTTATTTGCGGACGTGGAAAAACTGCCCGCGTTCACGCGTGTTGTCTCCCACCTTCGAGCAAACACGGGCCGGATACGTGTCTCTGGCCCCAACTCATCAGCCAAGGCTTTACTCATCCCGCAATTACAGAAAGTCCTTGGACGCCCACTTATTGTGGTTACTCGTAATAATGAGGCGGCTGACGAGATGCTGCCGGTCATTCAGGCATTCTCGGAACTCCTGGGAGGGCAGCCGGCGGACGCCATAGTCTCGCTTCCCACCCGCGACGTGCTTCCATTTCAGAACCTTTCGCCGCATCCTGAAATTCAGGAGCAGCGCGCCATCGCTCTGTGGAAGATCGCGACCGGAGCGGCTTCCATTATCGTTGCGCCTGTGGCGGCAACGGCCTTGCGGTTGAACTCTGCGGAATACTACTCAGACCTGGCGCGGACTTTGCGCCGGGGCGAAACTTTCGATACCGGTCCATTGCTGCAGCACCTGAATTCCGTCGGCTATAACTCTACGGACGTGGTTGAAATGCCAGGAGAATACGCGCTGCGGGGCGGGATTCTTGACGTCTATTCGCCGGAGGCAGACCGTCCGGTCCGCGTGGAATTCTTCGGTGACGAGGTCGAGTCAATCCGGAAATTCGATCCCGGAACCCAGAGATCGTCTTCTCCTGCAGATGAAGCCGTGCTGCTGCCGCTTTCTGAAACCCCGGTCACTGAACAGCTGCTGGGCGCAATCCATGTTCGCCTTTCCGGTAAGCGTGTAAGCGGCTCGGAAGAAATTATTGAGCAGGCCGTGAAATCGGGCGGAGTCACTGTTTTTCCGGGCTGGGAGTTTTACGCGCCGGTAGCGGGATCTTCGGGAAGCATTTTCGATCTGTTACCAACCGCGGCTGTGATTGCGGACGAGCCCGAGTTGCTGAGCAGCGAACTGGAACAGTTCTGGGAGAGAGTCACCGAAGTACACGAGCGCAGTGGAATCGGAAAACTGGTCACGCCATCAGACCTTTACGTTTCGGCTGAAGAGTGGTCGAACAACCTGCGATCACTTCCAGGAGTTGACCTCGAGCATCTGGGTGTTGCTCGCGGTGACGATCTTGAAACAGTCGAACTTCATTCGCAGCCGAGCCCGCGCTTCCACGGTTCTATCCCCATCATGCTGGAAGAAGTGAAAAAACATCTCGCGGCAAGCCGCCGTGTGTTGGTGGCCGCGCCTAATACAGGTGAAGTCGAGCGGCTGGCAGATTTTTTTACTGAATACAGCGTGTCTTTCCGGTTAGGCAGCCGCACCCGTGGCGGTGAGAGCTATGCAGACGAGACCGCCTACTTCGCAGGCGAAGTGCTCACCACAACGTTAGTGAAGGCTTACATCCCGGATGGAATGATTCTGCCCGACGCCGGGCTGACAGTTTTCGGAACTCGGGATTTATTCGACGAATCGGAGTCGGTGGTCTCGCGGCCGCAGCGGCAAAAGTCGAAGACCTCGGCCTTCCTCTCGGATTTTCGGGATTTGCAAGTCGGCGATTACGTTGTTCACGTGGAGCATGGAATCGGTCAGTACCAGGGACTGAAGGAAATCAATCAAGGCGACGGCAACACCGAGTTCATGGTGCTCGAGTATGCCGACGCTGCCAAGCTCTACGTCCCGCTGACCCGGTTGGACCTGGTACAGAAGTATCGATCGCAAGAGGGTGCCAAGCCGGTGCTCAATCATCTTGGGACGGCCGCCTGGGCAAAGACTAAAGCGCGCGTCCGCAAGGCCATGCAGGACATGACCGAGGAGCTGCTAAAGCTTTACGCGCAGCGGAAAACCGCGCAAGGCCACAGCTTCCCACCGGATAACGAATGGATGCGGGAGTTTGAAGACGCCTTCGAGTACAGCGAAACTGAAGACCAGGACTTAGCTATTAATGATGTGAAGCGCGACATGGAATCGCGGCTGCCCATGGACCGGCTGCTTTGCGGTGATGTTGGCTACGGCAAGACTGAAATCGCTATGCGCGCAGCTTTCAAAGCGATCAGCGACAACAAGCAAGTAGCCGTGCTTGCGCCAACGACGGTGTTGGCATTCCAGCATTTTGAAACTTTCAAGCAGCGATTCGCGGCCTTTCCGGTGACTATTGAAATGATCAGCCGCTTCCGTTCGCCGAAGCAGCAGAAAGAAATACTGCAGCGCGTGGAAGCCGGCAAAGTGGACATCCTCATCGGTACTCATCGGCTGCTTTCGAAAGATGTTAAGTTCACCGATCTCGGCCTGCTGGTCGTGGATGAAGAGCAGCGCTTCGGTGTGCGCCACAAAGAACGGCTGAAGCAAATGCGGAAAGAAGTGGATGTTCTTACAATGTCCGCGACGCCGATTCCGCGAACGCTTCATATGTCACTGGTCGGCCTGCGTGACATGAGTGTCATCGAGA
>QHZX01000486.1 GCA_003224835.1 Acidobacteriota bacterium
AGCCCTCGGGGTGATGCGTGAGCTCGGCCTCAATCCCGAAAAAGTGAACGTGAACGGAGGCGCAGTCGCCATCGGGCATCCTATCGGCGCAAGCGGCGCACGCGTTCACTTTTTCGGGATTGAGGCCGAGCTCACGCATCACCCCGAGGGCTTGAACGGAGAAGGCTTCATTCAACTCGTAGAGATCAATGTCTTCGTTCTTCCAGCCGGTCTTCTGCCATATTTTCCGGACGGCACCAACCGGCGCCATCATGACCCATTTGGGATCGATGCCGCTGGTAGCCTGAGCAACGATGCGGACCATTGGCTTCGCCCCAAGTTCTTTCGCCTTGGCGGCGCTGGTCACAACCACGGCCGCTGCGCCATCATTCACTCCGGGAGCATTGCCCGCGGTGACGGTCCCATCTTTCTTGAAAGCGGGTTTAAGCGAACGAAGGATTTCGATGGTAGTGTCTTGGCGCGGGGATTCGTCTTTATCGAAGATGACGGGAGCCGCACCTTTCTTTTTTGCAGGAAGCTCCACGGGAATCACTTGAGATTTGAATCGACATTCTTTAATTGCAGAAATAGCTTTGCGATGCGAGTTCACTGCGAACTCATCTTGCTCTTCGCGAGTGATTCCATATTTTTCGGCGACGTTCTCACCGGTGAGGCCCATGTGGTAGTCGTTATAAACGTCCCACAGTCCGTCGCGAATCATGGAGTCAACGATCTGCGCATCGCCGAGACGCAAACCTTTACGCGCTTGCGGCAGAAGATACGGCGCATTTGTCATCGATTCCATTCCGCCGGCTACAACTAAAGTGCTATCGCCGGTTTGAATCGCTTGTGATGCGAGGGCTACAGCTTTGAGTCCAGAGCCGCAAACTTTGTTTACAGTCATGGCACCCACTTCCGGTGCCAATCCGCCGAAGATTGCGGCCTGCCGGGCAGGGTTCTGACCAAGTCCGGCCGAGACAACGTTCCCCATAATGCATTCGTCGACCTGCGAAGGATCAACACCGGCTCGTTTTACGGCTTCACGAACAACGATTGCGCCGAGTTGAGTTGCGCTGAGATCGGAAAGACTGCCTTGGAATTTCCCGACCGGGGTGCGGCATCCGGAAATGATTACGACGTGATCTGTAGCGGCCATTTGCATACTCCCGCGAAAAAGTTCTTCATAAATTATAGTCTCGCGCGAACAAAAGAACGACGCACATCAAGCCGCTGCCGCCTCGTTTCAGCGTTTCCGAATTTTGAGGGTTCATGTCGCGAATGGCGTTAGAAGATTGTGATTCGCAAGACTCGATTGCCGAAAGTTTTCTTAAATTCTGGTCGTGCTTCGCTAAAATTTTCTTGCGATCACTCACAGTAACTTTTGTACAGCTACTTCACCGCTCCGCGCGCTTCATTTTTTGCTTGACTTCGCTTTTTAATGACTCTATACATTCAATCAGTCGCAACAGAAGACCGTTGCATCGATCCATGAACAATGGAAGGGAGAATAGTTAACATGGCAACCAAAAAGAAAGCAAAAAAGGCCAGCAAGAAGAAACATTAATCGGCCTGATGCAAAGTAGAAACATGGGGACGCGAATAGCGTCCCCAAAGTTTTTTGTGCCATTTCTTTTTTTGTGCTCAGTTCTGCTCTGTAGCCGCGACCGCAAGCAATTCGGGAATCCGCTTTTCAGTTTTCGGGCAAAGACTTCGATAGGAGCACCATGCGCAGTGGAATCCCGGCTTCGGTTCGAACCTTCCGGCAGAAATCTTCTCCGCGATATCTTCCACATGAAGCCGTGCTTCCTTCAGTTGAATGTCGCTTCGTTCGGTAAAGACGGATGAGTTGCCGTCGAGGTTGTGAAAGACCAGGCGCTCACTGCGGTATCCCCACTTTTCATGCGCAGCAAGCGCGTAAAGAGAGAGCTGCAGGCTTTCATCGGCGTCTTCCTGCGAGCGCGGTCTCCCGGTCTTGTAATCGGTAATGACGACACTGTCAGCAGAGGCGCGGTCGATGCGGTCAATCCGACCAACGAGGGTGGTTGGGCCGATCTTCACGCTGAAACGTTCTTCGGTGTGCAAGACCTCGGGCTTGACCTGAACAGAAGCAACGAACGCCCGCAGCAGTTCAGGCTTCGGAAGGGTGCGCTCCCAGCGGACGGAATCGTAATAAGTGAGCAGCACGCGATGCATGCATGCGCCATACTGCAAGGCCGCAGATGCTTCTGCCGGAATTCGCCATTCGCGCTCCAGCTTAAATTGTAACGGGCAGGTTTCGTAATGCTGAATGGAGCTGGCACTCAGCGTCGCAGCAAGATCGGAGGCGGGCGGTAGAGCGATCCATTCTTCCAATCGTGAAGACGATGGTTGCGCAGCGGCGAAAATTTCGGTCTGGAATTCGCGGCAAGTCCGCTGAGTGAGCCATGCCTTTAGCTCGCGATTCTTCAGGAGTTCACGCATGAATCCCGGCGGGGTCTTGTCTGTTTGGCCTCTACCGAACTGACCGTAGATGGTCAGGGTATCGCGGGCTCGGGTCATGGCGACATAGAACAGCCGCCGCTCTTCCTGCTCACAAACCTTTTTTTCGTCAGCATCTGCCAAACCCGAATTACGAAGCTCCGTCGGAAGTTCTATCAGCGGCTCACGATAATAGGTCGGAAAACTGCCCTTGACCGACCTCAGGATAAAAACGTGATCGAACTCCAATCCTTTCGCAGAATGAGCAGTCATCAGCTTGACTGTGTTTTCTTCTTCCGCGGCGGCGAGCGGAATGGTCCCACGTGCTTCGCGAAAATAATCGAGGTACTCAATGAATTCCCCCGGCTCGCCGGTTTTGGTAAGCGGCAGTTTTTCCCACTGGTTCGAAAACCGCAGCAGGGCTTCAACTGCCTGACCACGTGGGATCTCGAATGCGCGAATGATACCCAACAGGGCTGAGTAAACTTTGTTGCCGGAATTTTCATTTCGCGCCTGTCGCAGCACATGGATGAGAGCCTCGCCTCCTTTGACGCGGGACAAAACCGATGCAATGGTCGCGGTGGCGTCACGTGGGAGAGATTTGATCGCGCTGCGCAATTCAAGAGGATCAACTGAAAACTGCCGCAGTGTTGCCACGCGGAACAGTGCCGCACTATCGGCATCGGAGACAACGGCACCGAGGCAGGCGAGGAGATCGCGTACCTTGGGAGTGTCGAGAACGTCGAGGCCTTCGATTGAAAATGGAATCTTGTTCCTGGCGAATTCGGCTGCCACCTCGTCCCGATGACTATGCGTTCGATAAAGCACGGCGATATTCTTCCACTCACAGCGAGACAGTCGACGCCGCTCGGTTAGGGTAGAGACGAGGTCGGTGGCTTCCATGAAATTACCGCTGACGAGGACAGCTTGAAGAGGAAGGCGCTTTGCGGCTTTGCCGGGATCCTCTTCATCACGGGCCGAAATCAGTGGAGTTCGACCGTAGGCGTGAGCGCCTGCACTCAGCAAAAATTCAGGATTCTGGTTGATCACCGCATGAGCGCATTTGAGAATAGGAGTTGTGGAGCGGCGGTTCTTGTTTAGCACGACGAGCTTGCAATCAGCGAATTGCCTCTGAAAGAGCTCAAACGCTCCGCTAGAAGCGCCACGGAAGCGATAAATGCCCTGGTCCGGATCGCCCACAGCAAAAATATTTTGCGTGCTGCCGGCAAGCATTTGCAGAATTTTGATCTGCGCAAAATTTGCGTCCTGGAATTCATCAATGAGGATAAATTTCGCGCGAGCACGTTCGCCTTCGAGCAGGACGAGATCCTTGGAGAGCAATTCGTATGCTCGAAGGATCATATGCCCGAAGGTGCCGAAATTATTCTCACTCAGCATGCGCTCGACAGTCTCAAAGACGAATGCGATTTCGTGACAGCGGCCGCGGGCCTCCTCTTCAGTGATCTCTTTCGCTTTTTTGGATTTACCAACGCGGGGCACGGGTAGCTCGCCGCGATCAATACGCTCCACGTAGGCACGATATTGCTCGGGACCGACCAGTTCATCCTGGCAGCGGCGCATAAATTCCAGTAGGTCTTTTAGGAATTCTCCGATGCTGGCGGCGCGAATGTAGTAATTCAGTTTTAATTCGCGGATGTTACGGCGCAAAAAAATCCACAACTGCGGGTCATCGAGGACGCTGAAATCTCGTCCGCAGCGTTGGAGCAACTCATTGCAATACGCATGAAAAGTTCCAACCTGCAGGCCTTTGGGATCGAAGCCGCGCAATTCAGTCTGCACCCGCTGCCGCATTTCGTCGGCAGCATTGTTGGTGTAAGTGAGGGCCAGAATTTCGTTAGGGCGGGCGTGGCCTTCCCGAATCAGATTTACGATCCGGCGAATGAGGACCGTAGTCTTGCCAGTACAAGCACCCTTGGATACAGCCATTGAAGAGGAGAATAGCAGAGTTGACGGTGGAGGGTTCGAGCAAATAGGGAGCCTCAGAGAACTGACGCTGCTATAGCGACCGCAGCTATAACGGCCGTTTCCGCGCGCAGGATAGTATTGCCCAGCGATGCGGATTTCCAACCGGCTTCGCTGAAGGATGAGAGTTCCTGTTCAGTCCAACCGCCTTCAGGACCAAAGGCGAGCAGCAGGAAGTTCGCGCCTGGCGGAATCGTCTGTTTCAGCATGAGCTCATGCTCTACTTCGGACAGGATGATTTTCGTGTCAGTGGCCAGCGCGAATAGGTCCTTGATCTTCATCGGTTCGGCGATCTCGGGCACTGAACTGCGGCGCGATTGCTCGGATGATTGCTGCACGATCCGCCGCCAGCGTTCTACGCGCCTAGTAGCTGCCGCGGCAAGATGCTTCTCTGTTCGTCCAGCGATTACAGGAATAATTCGCGCGACTCCAAGTTCCACGCATTTTTCGATTGCCCATTCCATCCGGTCGAATTTTAAAATTGAGATGGCGACAGTGATTTCGGTTTGTTTCGACTGTGCGACTGCCTCACTTAATTCAAACTCAACACGATCGGGACGAATTGCCGTAACTTTTCCACGACGCACCTCGGAGCCGGTTGAGATGTCGAACTCCTGGCCCACTTGCGCGCGCAACACCTGGGCCAGATGTCGCGCGTGATCGCCTGTAATGGCCGCACGGTTTCCAGAGACTTCATCAGCAATCCATCGGCGGCGGGTCATTTCCGAAAGTCTAATTCAGCGACGGTGAAATGAGGGGCTAGAGTGCGGCGGGTTACGAAACTTGTGGAATGAGATGGGAACCGCGGAAATTGTAGAATGAAGTCAGGCCAAATCCTGGCCTGGGGGAGAAAATGTATCCGGAACTGATGGTTGTGCCCATGCGCGAAGAGCTTACTCGCCTTGGAATAGAGGAATTAAAGACAGCAGGCGACGTGGATCGCGAAATGCGGGTCCAGCAGGGAACCACGCTGGTGATCGTGAATTCGATCTGCGGATGCGCGGCGGGACGTATGCGTCCAGCTGTGCGCGTGGCTTTGCAAAACTCTTCGCGCCCTGAGCGGGCGTTCAGCGTTTTTGCCGGCCAGGACGTCGAGGCCACGGAGCGGGCCCGCTCGTACTTTACCGGATACTCACCATCATCTCCATCGCTCGCGCTTTTTAGGGACGGCAAACTCGTTCACATGATGCAACGCAGTGACATCGAGCACCGTGATGCCGCCGACATTGCTGGTGAATTGAAGCGTGTGTTTGACGAGCACTGCGCGGTTGCCGCCAAGCAATAGTGACTGTTCAATTCTTCACAGCAGCACCACTGCGTCCCATATTACTTCCGTGCATCTGGCGGGCCACTTGTAATCGGTGCCCCGATCTTTTTACTGTAGAGTCAGTTATATACAGCGAAAAGGTATTTCTCCCATAGCCATGATGAACGGCTTCACCGAGACCAAGAAAACTTTATTGGCGCAGTGGTCCAGCAGGCACTCCTATCTTTTACTGACAGGTCTCACGCTGCTTTGCCTACTTCCGTTTTCTGGCCGCGCATTCCACGTTGACGATCCATTATTTGTTTGGTCGGGCCAGCAGATCGCGAAGCATCCGTTTGATCCGTACGGGTTCAACCTGGTCTGGGACA
>QHZX01000305.1 GCA_003224835.1 Acidobacteriota bacterium
GATATCAGAACACGCAATCAGTCCGCCAACAGAGGTCGCAAGGAGTAGAAGGAATGCAAGCCGAGAGTTCATTCCGCTGCTCCTTGGGAAGCGCGAATCAGGGCCGCGGTTTGCGTGTACTCCCACCGCATTTGAGAGTGCGTGATCCACTTGCCAAGCAAAATCAGAGCAACAACCGTCAACAGAGTTCCCGCGGGTACCCACATAATCAGTCCGCCGAGTTGCTGGTCCTGAATGGCGCTGAAATGCCACAGAGGCGCCGTGTTTGTATACGGGGCATACCACACCTGAGGCGAGAACGTGAGCCATGCGCCTAGGACTGAGGTGTGAATGGCAGTCGTAAATACGTACAGAATGGCGCCTCCATACCCAAGCCGGCCGGCATGGTTGTGAAACAAAGCCCACCAGAACAGAACCGCCGTTCCAAGAAAGCTCAAGTGTTGCGCGGCATGCACCAGATCGCTATCGAGAGCCGCGACGAACAGACGAGGCGCATGCCATACCCATAACGCGATTGCAGACAAGAACCAGGCTGCGATAGGAGCCGAAATCATTAGCCATGTACGCCTGATGAAACTTAGCCGTGCTATGCCGGCAATTGGCGCTCGCCAACCTTCGGGTAGAGCCCACAAAAACGGCGCCGCGGGCCGGCTCAGAACCAGCAGGGGCGCGGAGATCAGCATCAGGATTTCGTGCTGAGTCATGTGCACCCAAAACAGCTGCTCACTGATCTCGTGTATCGGGGAATCGAGCGCCAGTAGCAGCGAGAGCCATCCGGCAACAAAGAATGCGACTGGAAGATTCTGCATGCGCTGGCTTCTGCGCTGTATTCGAAAAATTCCCACGGCATAAAGAAGAGCCGCTGCGAGCAGAGGAAAAATAATGTAGGGAGGCCAAGTCCAGCTGGAGGATGTGACAGACAGTTCGCGGGAGTCTGCCCACAGCAAAGGAGTGACTGCGACCATTCCTATGGCGACAATAGCGAATGTTGCTCGCCATCTCATGCTAATCGCACGGACTCAGGATCCAGCGTGGCACCGCACCCGCAATAATGACTACGGTGAAGGCCACGCTAAACACAATTCCAAACAGAATCTGAAAATAGGTACGATCAAGTGGCCGAGAGCCGTCCTTTGTAGCTTCGCGCGGCATCGTTCTATATGCGACGAATGCAGCCGCGAGGCCGGTTAGGGCGATCAACGCACACACGATCGTTATTACGTGCAATACATAATGATGTCCAGTCGAGCAGGCATGCTGCGCCAGCACGTAGCCGAAACCGAGATCGCATGCCCAGGCGAGAGGACCTGCGCACATCGCCCACCACACGAATGCTGGTGCTTCTCCGCGCCTAACAGTTTGTTCGACCTCCGCCATATCACGCTCTACAAGAATCTTGTGGTTCCATAAATCAGGAAATCCACTAGCACCGCTGAGACCACGACGAAATACCAGTAATCCGAATTTATCGCCACGTCGGCGAGGCGCGTGCCTTCCATCTTTGGCGTGAAGCTCACCCCCAGAAGCGTCGCGGTCTCCAAAAACTCGGTAATCAAATGACCGGTATGCAGTCCAATTAGCGACCACACGATCGAGCCATAAGCGTTCTCATACCAGCGACAATTCAAGTTCGCGAGTTCGAAGCCGCGCAGAACCATGTTTACGATTGCGAACACCGCCAGTCCCGCCAGGGCTAACTGGATCTTGCCGCGATTCCCGGTGGGCGCAACTTTCTGCGCGTACCGCGCGGGAATCAGGCTGAGCAGAAAAACAATGCCGTTGGCAATTCCATATCCCACATTTGGAGGCGCTTGAATGGGCGGCCAGCTGCTAGTTCGTGTGCGCAGATAGAAATAGCTCGCGAACAGCAGGGCAAACATGGTGCCCTCGATCATCATGTAGAAGACATTCGCAAGCCAGGTGGTATTGCTGCGCCCGAAGGCGACACTCGGCAGATCAGAGACATCGAGAACCGGACGCTGCCTTACCGAGTCCACGTGCCCTCCATTCGTGTTTCAAGTCTTGGCGCAGGAGAGTGTCCGCGCGGCCACAGCCATCCGATCAGCGTGATCACAACTGGAATCGCCCCATAGGCGATTCCCCATGAACTGAAAATCGACCAGATGAACGCGATGGAAACGGCAATCGAGGTGAGAAATGGCCAGATGCTTGGCCCCGGCAGTTCGTCCTTATGTTGCGGTTCGGAGTCGAGGCTGTTAGTGACCAGCACTTCAGGGATGTCATCGCGAACGCCGGTCACGATCGGCTGGTTGGGCAACGCATCCCACACCGCCTCGCGCCCGTTCACGGTCGGCAGCTCAAGAAAGTTGTAATGTGGAGGCGGGGAAGGAACGGCCCACTCCAGGCTTCCTGCCGCCCATGGGTTAGGTCCCGCCAAACGCCCGGTCGCGCGGCTCTGGAAAAAATTTACCAGGAACACGATCACGCCCGCGACCATGATCAGAGCGCCGCCGCTGGCAAGCATGTTCAGCCCGCCCCAATGCATTTCTGGCGTGTAGGTGTAAACCCGTCGCGGCATGCCTCGTAGACCAAGGAAATGCATTGTAAAAAATGTGACGTTGAAGCCGATGAAAAAAAGCCAGAAGTGAAGCTTGCCCAGGAAGTCGTTCATCATCCGGCCGGTGATCTTCGGAATCCAAAAATATAGGCCCCCAAACATGGGGAATAAGGCGCCGCCAATCAGCACGTAGTGGAAATGTGCGACTACGAAGAACGTGTCGTGGACCTGCCAGTCGACTGGCACCGACGCCAGCATCACACCCGATAATCCGCCGATCAGGAAGACAAAAAAGAAACCAAATACCCACAGCATTGGCAACTTGAGCTGCAGTCGTCCGTGCCATATCGTCGCCAGCCAGCAGTAGAACTGAACAGCAGTTGGAACCACGATCATGAGGCTCGCGGCAGTGAAAAAGCTTTCGCTCATCTGCGGCAGTCCCGTCGCGAACATGTGGTGGACCCACACGCCGAAGCCAAGAAAAGCGGTCGCCACGACCGATGTCACGATCGGGATGTAACCGAAAATGTGTCGTCGCGTGAAGACCGGCACCAATGTGGATACGATTGCGGTTCCCGGCAAAAAGATGATGTACACCTCTGGGTGACCGAAAAACCAGAACAGGTGCTGATAGAGCAAGACATCGCCGCCTACAGACGGATTAAAGAACTGTGTGTTGATGGTCCGATCCATCAGCAGCATGGAACTGACGACCATCACTGCCGGCATAGCAAAGATCACGGCCATCGAGATGACGAGCTTTTCCCAAAGAATGATCGGCATGCGGTTGAGAGTCATGCCGGGGGCGCGCTGGCGCAGGATGGTGGTCGCAATGCAGATCGCTACTCCGAGAGCCGACACTTCGGTGAACGTAATCATCTGCGCCCAAAAATCCGAGCGCTTACCCGGCGTGAACTCGGGGCCAGAAAGCGGAACGTAACTGAACCAGCCGGCGTCGGCCCCGGTTTTCAGCAGCAGTCCGACCCAGAGCAGTAGGCCGCCAACCACATAGAGGTAGTAACTAAAGGCATTCAGGCGCGGGAAGGCGATGTTGCGCGTACCACAGATCAGCGGAACCAGGTAAACACCAAATCCCTGAAACATCATGGGGACGGCAAACAGGAAAATCATCGTGCTGCCGTGGACAGTGAAAACCTGATTGTAGAGGTCGGGGCCGAGTACGCCATTTTCGGGCCGCGAAAGCTGAAGCCGCATCATCGCAGCCAGCACGCCACCCAACAGAAAGAAGATGAACGACGTCACCATGAAGCGCACGCCGATCGCAGTATGATGCACATTCATGAACCATCCCCAGAAGCCGCGCGGTTGGGCCCAGGTCCGCGCCAGGCGCAGTTCAGCGTTGCCCTGGGGGATGACGATTTGTTCGCTGAGTGCCATGTTCATTGCAACGTCTGCAGATACGTGATCAAAGCCTGAAGGTCATCTGGCTCAAGCAGATTTGGCGCCATATGGTTTCCAGGCTTGATTCGCTGCGGATCGATAATCCATCCCGCCAGCGCGCCGCGCGTATTCGGCAGAGTTTCGGCGGCGATCATTTGCCGGCTGCCAAGATGCGTCAGGTCAGGTCCCATTCGCGAGCCCGCGTCGGTCCCGCGAATCGTGTGGCACATGATGCAGGCATGCGTCGCGAATACTTGCTTTCCATGCGCCGCCTCGGGATCGGCCGGGTCCGCAGCGGGTTTCAGCTGCTGCTGCTCCCACTGCTTAAAAGTATTGTCATCTTCCGCGATGATGGAAAATCCCATGTGCGCGTGCTGTAGCCCACAAAATTCGGCACAACGGCCGGGGTAAGTTCCGGGTTTGTCGATCTGAATCCAGAATGCCGATGAATAGCCGGGCAGCAGATCGCGTTTGCCATTCACGCTTGGAGCCCAGAAGCTGTGAATCACGTCGGCGGAACTGGTCAGAATTACGACTGGCCTGCCAACCGGAATGTGAATTTCATTTGCAGTCGTGATTGTCTGGTCAGCCTGAGGGCTCGGGTACTGAACTTCCCACCACCATTGATGCCCGGTGATCTGAATCGTGATCGGATTGGTGGAGGTCCGGCCTTCCACTTTCTTGCCTGTGATTACGCTCATGAACAGCACGGCAAACAACGTGAGAACCGTGATCGCGACCGCGGAACTCACCGCCCATGTCGCTCGCCGGTCGCCTTCAGGATCGCTCATGATGGGAAGCATTTCGGCTGCCTGTGTACGATTCCGAGCCGCAGCCCGAGCAAAGCCGGTAATCATCAAAATAAAGGCAACGAAGATGATCCAGAAAATTACCCAGTAGAGCCACTCGATGTCGCTAGCCTGCGGCCCGGCGGGGTGAAGGCTGTTGTGCTCGCCGGTGAACTGCGCGAGAAAGAGCGCGACGGCAGATCCCAATCCAGAAATCGGAGGAATCGGGTTCATTTCTGCGGCTCCCCAGTAACTCCGACTGGCGTCTGTTTTGGCATCGATTGCTCGGGAGGTCTGACGTATAGCTGATCACTTCGCGAAGGTGCGACATCTTTCGGAAGCAAGCCGCTCATTGAGCGTACGTAGGCCGCAATTTCCCAGACCTGATATTGCGGAATGCGATTGCGGAACGAGGGCATTCCGTTTGGCCGGCCCTCCACGATGGTAGTGAAGATGTTCTGTGGCTGACTTCCGTACACCCAATAGTTGTCCATCAGCGGCGGCCCGATTCCGCCGCCACCATTCGCGTGGCACCCTGAACAGTTGTACTGATTGAAGAGTCGCTTACCTTCTGATACGGCATAAGCGCTCTCTTCGTACATTGCGGGAGTCGGTGGCGTCGGTAGCGGATTTGCCCCAGGATTTAGTCCGCTGACCTGCGTTTCATTTACAACTTCGGATGCCGGCGGAGATGGGCGCAGTTCGCGCTCTTCACGTTTGCACCCGGCGAGCACCAATGCACTGGCCAGTAAAATTGAAAGTGGAATGTAACCCCGCATCAGTGCCCACCTTCAGCCGACGGCGCCAACTCCAGTTGCGGGACACCGTACTGATCAAGAATTCGGCGAATATCAGAGCGGCGCCGCTGCAAAAAGTTATCCAATTCGTGCTGCAGCGCAGTATTGCCCTTTCGCACACCCATGGAAATTGAAAACGTAAACGGCAGGTTGGGAGGATCTACTTGGGGCGTGACCGGTGTCAGTTGCAGCGCGTTTCCGAACTTCCGTGCGTAAAATCCTGCCAGCGGCCCCCAGACAATGGCGGTATCTAATTGTCGCTTTGCAACCGCGCGAATAATCGAGTCCGCTTCATCTCCAGTGCTGTCGAAGGGGACGATTTCGTTCTGCAACCCGCGGCGAGCAAGGGCCGTTGCCGGCGGCGTGTAGTCCTCGTCGAGAGCTTGAATGCCGATCTTCAGCCGATGCAAGGACGGATCATCCAACGAGGCTAGCTTGAGACCATTGTCGCGGCGAGCTACAAAAACATAGCTCGACCGGTAATACGGAGTGGTTGTAAGCACAGCTCTGAAATTCGAGGGAATGCCGATCAGCAAGTCACAACGCCCCGCATTTAGAAAATCCCGGACAAAACCACGGCCCATGCGTTGCCATTCGTACTGGAGCTGAGCATGCAGATCGCGCGCGGCAAGCTCCGCGATTCGGTTCTCGAACCCCTGCTGCTTAGTGTTTGAGAACGGCAAGTTGTCAGGATCGGCACAAACGCGGAGATCGCGAGCATGGGCAAGTATCGGAAGCGTTGCAGCGATCAGCAGTGCGAACGCAGCGACTCGTGGCCGGACGGGTGAGGACGCCCGTCTCTTTTCAAGGAAGCGTGAACACATACAGCATGCCTCCCTGATTTGTGTACTTCGGAAGATCCTGAGTTGCGCCGACAAATCCTAGCGCGGCTCCCTTATCACGCGGATCGAGTCCGCCCGCTACTATCGCGCCAGCCCAACCACCTACGCCGGACAATACTGCGACATATTGCTTCCCATCCGGCCCCTTGTATGTGATCGGCTGGCCGATGATGCCCGACCCGGTCTTGAATTGCCAAAGCTGCTTGCCCGTCACTGCATCGACAGCTCGAAACCAGCCGTCCATAGTTCCGTAGAACACGATGTTGCCGGCGGTCGCGACCGTACCGCTCCACACCGGGAAATGATCGGGAATGCTCCACACGACTTTGCCGTTCACCGGGTCCCATGCGGTGAACTCGCCGCCATAGCCTCCCGGCGCGTCGTACATCACGACATTTGCCCCGACGTACGGAGTTCCAGCGATGTAATTTACTGAGACATCCTCCTCATCCATGCACAGGTGCTGATGCGGAATGTAGAGCAAACCAGTCTTCGGCGAGAATGCTGAGGGCTGCCAATCTTTTACGCCCGGCGCGGCTGGACATAAGCCTCGCAGGGCCTTCCCGCGCGTGGGCCTCTTTTCTTCGACGTACTGCAATAATCCGGTTTTCAGATCTACGCCGCGCGTCGTAGTAATTGGCGCGAATGGATTTGCCGAGAGCACTTCCCCGGTTGTGCGATCGAGGACGTAAACGTAGCCGTTGCGCTCAGGTCGAACCACCACTTTCCGCGTCTGGCCATTGATTGGAAGATCGAGAAGGATATTCTCGTTCACTGCATCGTAGTCGTAGAGGTCGTGCGGGCTGAACTGGTAATACCAAATCGCCTCGCCGGTATCGGCGTCGCGAGCAAAAATTCCAGCGGTGAATTTGTTGTCACCCGGGCGCGCATCAGCATCCCACGGCCCCGGATTCGCCGTTCCGTAATAAATCAGGTTGAGATCAGGATCGTATGATATCCATCCCCACACTCCGCCCCCGCCAATTTTCCATGCGTCGGGCGGCCAGCTCTTCACGCCTAAATCCTGTCCGCGATCCTGCGCGTAAAACGGTTTGAAGCGCGGGCCGATGAGCACATCTTTATCAGGGCCTGCAGTGTATGCGGTCCACGCGAGCTTCCCGGTCTTCGCGTCTAGAGCCTTCAGCCAGCCGCTTACCGGAATTGGCGTCCACACAAATGGTCTGATCGTCGAGGGTGTTGTAGTAGAGCTTGCCGCCTGAGTAAGACGCGCCCCGATTCACCACGTCACAGCAGGCGACTCCCTGCGATGCCTGCGTGGGCATCGGCTGATATACCCACTTCATCGGCGCGCCCGGTTTCGTGAGGTCGAGCGCATACAGCTTGTTCGGCCACGGCGTCACGATGTACATCGTGTTATTGACCACCAGGGGCGCAGCTTCGTGGCCTCGCGTCAGCCCCGTAGAAAAGCTGAATGCGAGCTTCAGATTCTGTACATTGCTCGGATTGATTTGATCCAGCGTGCTGTAGCGGGTGCTGGCGTAGTCTTTGGCAGGACGCACCCACTGGCCATCATCCGCTTCTAACTTTCCCTGATAAGGACGAACCTGATAATTGGATTCCGTCTGCGGCAGCAGCATTCCTGAGGTGTTGCTCTTCGAATCGGCGGAAAGGCCGATGAGGGGACAGAACACAAGCGCCAGGCATGTAGCGAGAGTCCGGGCGTTCCACAACGCGTAATCGCTATGGACAGAGTGACGCATCTTGCGCGCGTTTTTTGGATGCGCTGAAAGCCTAAAGGTGGTCTGGCCTTCGTTGTAGGAAGTGAGAGTTCCGCACGTTTGCGTGTACCCGAGCTGATTAATTCCCAACATCTTGCGACCAGCGCGAGCCACCGAGACAACCTGGAAACGAAACACACCTTCTTGTAATCGAATGGTTGTGTTCGACACAGTACTCGGGGTGGCGCTGATCCTGGCAGCGCTATTGGATATTTTCCAAACGTTGTTTCATCCTGCGGGACGCGGGGCAATGAGTGATTGGACGGCTCGAATAATCTGGGATATTTTTCGTAAGGTCGCCACGCGGTATTCGAGGGTGCTCATCTATGCTGGGCCAACCTCAATTCTTGCCATCATTGTGACTTGGGTGGCGCTGACCTGGTTCGGATTTTCGCTTATTTATCTGCCGCGCCTGCAAATCGATTTCATGCACTTGCAGGCAGGGGACGCGAATCGCGGTGGGATTCTCGATGCCATGAGTCTCTCTGTCGGAGCACTCATCACGCTTTCTGAAGGATCGTACGCTGCCCGTTACTGGTTGCAAATTTTGCGCGGGCTGGAGGCGGTAATCGGATTTGGTCTTTTGACCGCGAGTGTTTCCTGGCTTCTTTCAATCTATCCAGTGCTGGAATCGCGCCGTTCGGTTGCGCAACAAGCGACTCTTCTACACCATGCGGAACGGCAGAACCGGATCGATATGATCCGCGACGCCCCCGAACAGTCGCAAGACTGGGTCCTCGCTATTGGCACGTCAGTGGCCGGATTACGGAACCAGATGGCTCAATTTCCCATCACCTACTATTTTGTTATGGGTGAGCCTGAAACTGCGCTCGCGGGTGCGCTGCCATACCTGCTGGAACTTTCTGAGCGCGCGTCTGCTTCCAGCGTACCGGGCTTGCGCCTGGCCGGAACCGTATTGGGCGGAGCAGTCCATAATTTTTTGGAAATGGTTGCCGAAGATTTTCTTTTGGTTTCGAAGGACGACAAGCAGGCAATCATGCGAGCGTATGCCAGCGAACAAATGGCAGACCTCATCCTGATTGACCGCACGATCCCCTACCAGAGAGAACAAGACCGGGACGCTGCGTAGACTAACCTTCCAGTTCGCAAAGCCACCACCACCTGCGGCATCGCGGTACAAACACATGAGTAGGATTGGCATCTGCTAGTTGTGCTCTGCCTGCGAACTCTTGGCGTCATAGCTGTGCTCTTCGCGATTTTCTTTTTCCCAGGCTGTTCCGGTCGAAAATCCCTGAGCTCTGACGATGTTCGCTCCGAAG
>QHZX01000306.1 GCA_003224835.1 Acidobacteriota bacterium
AAGTAGTTTTGATCGAAGGTAGAGCGGCGGCCATGAACCGGTTCAATCGAAAGCCGGAACCGCCAGAGAGCAGTGATGAGTGATCAGTGGCAAGTGATTTGTGCCGGTGACTTCCGGGCCCTACTGATAACTGAGCACTGGCCACCACTGATTTTGGAGAGTGCAATGAATCGTACTTATGAACTGATGTTTATTGTCCGGCCCGATATGACTGAAGAGGACCAGGACAAACTGATTTCGACGCTCGAGACCGCCGTCACTTCTTCAGGCGGCCAGGTCAAGAGCATGGAGAAAATGGGCAAGCGCCGACTCGCCTATGCCGTTCGCAGATTTCATGACGGCATGTATATGTTGCTCACTTTTGAGGGCAGCGGCGGATTGGTACATGAACTCGAGCGCCGGTTGCGCGTGAGTGAGCCGGTCATTAAGTTTCTCAGTGTGCGCATCGACGAGGAACAAAAACGGCTGGCCAAGGTCAAGGCGATTCGCGATTCCAAGCGGAAAGCGCCAGTAACTGCGACCGTCACTCAAGAAGCCGCAGGAGAGGCACCGGCAGTAACGGCTTAAGCGAGGCGGGTTTCAGTTTCACTCTTCGATCGCAAGCACTGCGCTTCTGCCGAAGAATGACGGCTTTGCAACGACACCATCACGAACAACGAACAAAGATTTTTTAAGGAGCATCATGGCTGACGAAAATAGACCTACATCAGGCGCCGCCGATGGGCACAGCGGAGAGCGGCGTCCACCCCGTCCCGGTGGGCGTGAGGGCGGACCCGGCGGACGGAAATTTTTCCGCCGCAAGAAAGTCTGCAAATTCTGTGTCGAGAAGATCGACTCGATCAACTACAAGGACGTTCGCCTGCTGGCGCAGTTCGTTGCTGAGAGCGGCAAGATCGTGCCACGCCGTCTGTCCGGCGTCTGCACGCCGCACCAGCGCCGCCTCAGCTTGGCGATCAAGCAGGCGCGCAACATCGCCTTGCTGCCATTTGCTGGCAGAGCAGCTTAAATCCCAGTTGTCAGTGGCTAGTGAATAGTGGTCAGCAATCGCCACGCACAGAGTTACTGACCACTGATCGCTAACCACTTTTCAGGAGCACTACATGGAAGTCATTCTCAAAGAAGATGTCGCGAAGCTAGGCTCGCGAGGAGACATGGTCAAAGTCGCCGAGGGATATGGCCGCAATTTTCTGCTGCCGCACCGGCTGGCAATTGAAGCCAATGAGGGCAACAAGAAAGTCATCGAACAGATGCGCGCGGCCGCGGTACGCCGCTCTGCCAAAGAGAAGGCACAAGCCGAAGAACTTTCCAAGCAGTTCGATGGTCTTTCGCTTTCCTTCCAGCGTCGATCGGGTGAACACGAGCAACTTTTCGGATCGGTTACCTCCGGCGATCTGGCGGACGCGCTGGCCAAGAAAGGCTTCAACCTTGATCGTCGAAAGATCCAGCTGCACGAGCCGCTGAAAACAGTTGGAGATTTCACTGTCCCCATAAAGTTGCACAAGGACGTGACCGCACACTTGAAGGTCGTTATCGAGAAAGAAGCGGCGGAATAAATTAACTCCGGCTCGTGGAGCTACGGGCGTCCTCGCCCGTAGCATTCCCGGCCAATTCATCCGATGTCAGAACCGGAAGGGCGCGACTTCAATCGTGCGGCAAGCGCATCCCGAGACTGTCATTCCGAGCGAGGAACCTGCTTTACACGACCTCAATCTTGACGCACTTGCAAGAACCGGAAGGGCACGACTTCAGTCGTGCCGCAAAGACCTGCACAGGTAACGGCTTTAGCCGCTGAGGAGCGCCCTTTGATTCATCCCGATACAAACCTGTTTCCCGGCACGATATACCGTAGCGGCATATCCGCAGCTTTTTTAATCCCAATTCGTTTAGTGATCAAAACCTCAGGCGGTGCCGCGCCGTCGTCCGCAATATAAAGATCAGATCGCGCACTGCTCAGATCTTTTCCGTTATCGCGCTCGCGCGTGATCCCGAAAGCCGCAGCCAGCCTCCCTGGACCTCGCGTCAGTCTTCGCAGATCCGAGGTTTCTCCAATACCGCGCAGCTTAAACATTGCATTCATGCCTTGAACAGGTTCGACCGCGCGAAACAAAATTCCGCCTGGAACGCCATCCGGAAGACACGAAACATTCAAGCAGTAATGATTGCCGTAAACGAAATAGACATACGCGAGACCTGGCGGACCGAACAGGACAGCATTGCGCTGCGTCTTTCCGATCGACGCATGCGCCGCTGGATCTTCAGTCCCGAGATAAGCTTCGACCTCCACAATTCGCCCCGTCAGCAGTTTGCGCCCTTCGCGCCGGACCAGAATTTTGCCCAGCAAACCCGGTCCTACCAGGCGCGGATCACGATCGTAAAAAGATCGGGGAAGAACCCGAAGCGTAGCTGCCTTCATCTGTTTAGGAAGGGGGCCCACGATTTGATTATCGCCGCGAATGCTGAACGGCGGAAATGCGGCCCCGCGCGACGTCAAAGGCTAACCGTCTCTGCATGCCATAATGAACACCGGAGATTGCGATTTTGAGCTGTGCCATCTGCAACCGACGAAAAGAAAAGCGCTTCTGCCCTGCAGTTCACGGGCGCATTTGCCCGCAGTGCTGTGGTGAGCAGCGCGAGATTACACTCGACTGCCCAAGTGAATGCGTTTATCTGCAGCAGGCGCGCGAGCATGAGAAGCCGCGCCCAATCGAGGAACTGGACCAGAGTGCGCTGTTTCCGAAAGCTGATATCGGCCAGCAGTTTCTCTATGAGCAGGAGCACCTGATTCTAGGCTTAAGCTATGCCCTTGCGAAAAGCGCTCATGCTGATCGCGGCATCCGGGACTCTGATTTAGTTTCGGTTCTCAGCACGATGGCCAGCCGCTACGAAACCCTGGCAGGATCAGGCCTGCATTACGAAATACCAGTGACGAACCTGGCGCACCAGGCGGTTGCATCCGAGCTTCAGAAGATGATTAAGGAATACCGAGACGCGGAGCAGAAGCACGTCGGCTATAGCCGTTTGCGCGACTCCGACGTTTTTCTGGCGCTGGTCTTTCTGCTCAGAATGGCATCGACTCGCACTTCAGGCCGGCCAAAGTCGCGTGCATTCGTCGATTTTCTTTTCCGGCAGTTCCCTGAACAACAATCGGCGATTTCCACACCGGAAGAAAGCAGCCGGATCATCGTTCCGTAATCGTTTCCTGACTATTTCGAGCGGGTCGCCACAACTCACCCTGCCGCCAGCTTTTTCACCAGCTGTCCCGCTGGCAACGCGTCCCGCAACTCGCGCACCGCCCTCTTGAAAACCGCATGGCGGGCATCTGGCGCAATTTCGGCCAGCGGCTCGAGCACAAATCGCCGCTCGTGCATTCGGGGGTGGGGGACCGTAAGCGACGGCAGGTCTATTACCGAACTTCCAAACAGCAAAATGTCGACATCAATGATGCGCGGAGCCTTTGGCTGCCTCCGCTGCCGGCCCATTTCCTGTTCAAGGTTCAGAATAGCCGCGATCAATTGCCGCGGCATTTTCTCGGTTTCGAGCTTCACCGCGCAATTCAGAAACCACGGCTGTGGACTGGTTTCGACTGGCTCGGTCTCATAAAATGACGACACCGTCACAACCGTTCCGAGTTCCGCCAGTTTTTCGACCGCCGTGTTAAGGTTCGCTGCGCGGTCTCCCACATTTGAACCTAGCGAAAGGTAAACGACTTTGTTCATCTTGGTTTAGTTTGCGATTTTCGCGGATTTGTTTCCAGAAAAAAAGCGCGTCCGAGGGAACCCAGTTTGCAACTTGGCTGACATCTCCATTCACGCAATCCTCTTTAGAGGTAATCCTATGCTTCCAGTCGAAATGAGAATTGATCGCGCACAGCGCCTTCTTCGGATGATCGAACAAGATGCGCCGCTGTTAGATGTCCGTGTCGCCCCACTATCGCGGGAATGCCAGGAATCAGCCAAGTCGCACGCAAAGAATCTGGCCGCACTCACCCGTGCCGAACTTCAGCGTCTTATGAAAGAGAAGGCAATCAAACAGTCAAGCGAGCTAGTGCCGCAAGCCGCCGACTAGTTCATTCCCTGCAATGCGGGGCGCATTTCCTGGTGAGTATAGCCTTCTGCGGGTTCTTCCGGCAGTGTGGTTTCTTCCCATAAAGTCCGATCACGCAGGAGCCGGGAAACCAGAGCTGTATGCATGGCATGGCCGGCACGGTCGGCAACCACCCTGCCCAGAATTCTGCGGCCGACCAATGCGAGATCGCCAATCAAATCCAGGATCTTGTGGCGCACGAATTCGTCTTCAAACCGAAGTGGTGGATTCACCAGGCCATCCCGCGTTAGCACCAGCGCGTTCTCGCTAGATGCACCGCGAATCAGACCCTGCTGCCGCATCGCCTCGGCCTCATGCAGGAATCCAAAAGTACGTGCAGGCGCAATTTTCGAAACATATTGGCCGTTCGTCAGCTCAACCGAGAAAGTCTCGCGTCCGATCATCGGATGAGGAAAATTAATCTTGTAGGAAACTGAGTACGCTCGTGCCGGGTAAACACCGATGAACTTGTTGCCCTCACGAAATTCCAGGGGGCGAAGAATTCGAATATAAGTCCGCGGACGCCGCTGTTTTCGAATTCCCGCCTTCTTGATCAAATCAATAAACGGCTTCGCGCTTCCATCCAGAATCGGCAGTTCCAGGTTATCGAGTTGCACAATCGCGTTGTCGATTCCCATTCCTACAAACGCAGAAAGCAGATGCTCGGTAGTGGAAATCAGCACGCCTTTTTTCATCAGACTGGTGGCGTAGCTCACGCGCGCAACATTTTTCCCGACGGCCTCGATTTCAAATCCATCCAGATCCACTCGTCGGAAGATGATTCCAGTGCCCGCTGGAGCAGGAAGAATTTGCAAGCTGACTGGAGCTCCCGAATGGAGTCCAACGCCTTGGCAGCTGGCTGCAACTCGAACTGTCTGTTCAGTTATCAGCGGCTTTTCCTGTATCCAAATTAACAGTCTCAGGGCAAAGTCGTATGTGGCAATTTCGCCACACTTCGTGGCAGCAATGCCATAGCATCGGACTGTCAAGTGTATTGTTGACAGATATTTACAAGGAAGTCGCCACAACCTGACGTCTTGGTCTGATTCGAATCAGTGTTAATCGAAAGATCAATGCCTCTTGGACGAATTCGCTGCTTGCGGATCAAAAAGCGAATCGCTCAAATCCTGGTTGTAGCTGGCATTGGTCAGGAAAGTCTGAGCAGACATTTCGCTATTGAAAACGCGGGTGGTGTCAAAAGGGGTCATGATGTTTTGGATCGGCCGGTAATTGTCGAAAATCTCCTCTTCCACGTTCCGCTCTTTATCGGTGGGATCGCGCCATGAGAAGCTTTTCTTGACCGGAAGGTGGGTCATCATATCGATGTAAAGCGTGACCGCCTCATTTTTGTTATTCATGATGGTCACCTGCTCAACTTGTTTCTGGGCCGCTACCGTTTGCCCTTCATAAAACAGTGCGATGCCTGGCTGGTTCAGCCATTGCCGCAGAACTATGTCAAGGGAGTAGTGACGGCGGCGTAGGTACGCATCAAGTTCATCTTTTTGATCTAACGTGCGAACGCCTTTGTAGGTGATCTCGTAGCCTTTGTCGCCGTTATAAATCTGCAAGATGTCGCGTTTCTTGGTGAGTTCGATACGGTCTTTATCGGGAAATTTCCTGAAACGCCAGAACACCGTCCCGAGACTGTTAGGTTGCCCGTGATGAAAGCTGTAGCCGCGGCCCTCCGACTTCATGTCTGAGATGTTCAAATACGCTTGCCCGCCCAGCGCCTGAATCGCCTGGTCCAAAACGTCTTTCGCTTTATGAGAGTTCGCTTGATCAGTCGCCGTATCCTGCCCGAAAGCAAGCACCGTCAGCAGGAGCACGATGGCAGCATATTTCATTCTCTACCCATATTAGACGCACTCGAACTTGGGTAAGCTGCCTGAGACGCGTCAGCCGACCAGTACCGCCCCGCCATTTACGTTGAAGATTTCACCTGTGATAAAGCCCGCATGCGGAGTGCACAGGAACAAGATTGGCCCGGCAATTTCTTCAGGTGTCCCCACTCGCCCCAGGGGAATCGGTCGCAGCACTTCTTTCGCAACCGCCGGGTCGTCCAGCGCCGGGCGCGACATGTCGGTGTCAACCCAGCCTGGTGCGACAGAGTTCACATAAATGTGCTGCCGGGCAAGTTCCAAGGCCAGGCTCTTGGTCAGGCTGATGATTGCGCCCTTTGTCGCGGAATAATCGCAGTGGAACGCTTCGCCGCGCTGCCCCGAAGTTGAGCTGATCAGGACAATGTGCGCCGGCGACTTCACACTGACATTCTTCTTCATTTCGGGGACCGAATGCTTGACCAGCGCGAATACTGAATCCAAATTGATCGCCAAAGTTCGGCGCCACTGTTCATCGCTCATCTTCCCGATCGGCACATCTTCCGCGGGCCAAACTCCATGGTTGACCACCAGAATGTCCAGCCGCCCGAATCTTTTGACGGTTGCGGCTACCAACTCTTGTGCCCTTTTAGTTCCTTCAAGATTGCAAGCAACCGCCGCGCATTGCTTCTCCCCACATTCGCGGACAACTTTTTCCGCCGCAGCCTTGGCTTTTTCGTAGTTGAACATCACCCGCGCGCCAGCTTCGACGAACATCCGCACAGCGGCGGCGCCAATCCCGCGCGACCCGCCGGTTATGAGAGCAACTTTTCCATCAAGCGAAAGGGATATCGACATGCTGGAATAGTTTCCAGCATGAGTGCCAGATTTGGCAATTGCAGCAGATCAGACGGCTACTGCTCTCCAATATATGTGTAGCTGAAGTCGGAATTGAGAATCAGACCCACAATCGCATCGCCACTTTGAAAGAGGTGATCCAAATCAGGTCCAATTTTGGGTGTAACCACCATCACCGGACGCGCGAGATTATCGCCCTGCACGCGCGTACCTACCAATAGAAAGTCGCTTGTCGAGTTGCGTCCCAGCGCAGTGATGATATAACCCGCGTTCGCTAAATTCGTGGCCTCAACGCCTAGAGTGTCAGCGGTGGCAGTTGATACCTTGGCGTCGTAAATTGTGGTTTCATCGCTTAACCAACCATAATTCACAAAGTACACATTCCCCGACATATCAAAGGAAACCGCAGTAATCACTCTGCTTTGTTGACCTAACTGCGTGGCTACGGCTTGGAATTGGTCAGGCGCTACGGCTTGTTGGAAGTACTGAAAACCGCCGACACTGGCTGATTCGACCCACGAGGCGGCATAGGCTTTATTACTCAGTTGCAAATCAAGCGACGTAAAGACCTTGTGCCCATCTACTAGGGAGCGCAACTCCGAATCTAGGGGAAAAACGTCCGAGTTGAATCCCTGATAGTTGATCTTGAGTCCCGGAGCCGCCGAAGGCAAAGAGAAGGTTGTGAAAAACCACATGCAGTTCAACGGATTTCCGACGCCGGGACCACACGTTGCCGCGCCAATGGTCAGGGGCGTTCCAATCTGGTTTCCAAAGAACTGTCCGAGCCCAGCGAATACGTCGGAATGGACGCCTCCACCCTTCAGCCCCGTAGCGGTAGAAGCTGCTGCAACCTGCTGGAAACGCAAATCGCCGGTTTGGGGAGCCCGTGCTCCGACCTTCAAAGACGCGTTATTGCTGTTTACGGAACCAATCGAATTTGTGACGGCCACGGCGAAAACTGCTCCGTTGTCGGTTGCGCCCGCAACAGGCGTCGTGTAGGAGCCATTTGTCGCTCCAGTAATGGCGGCTCCATTCCTGCTCCATTGATACTTTAAGGGCGCGGTGCCAAGCGCCGTCACCGTGAACGTTGCTGTCTGCCCAACTCTCGTGCTCTGATTTGCAGGCTGGGCCATGATTTGCGGAGCTTCTGGCGATACAGTTGTCATATTGCTCGATCCGCAAGCTGTCAATATCGACAGCGTCGCCAGCACATGAATCGCCTTCATAAGCTACCTCCACAGCAGCCTGAGGCGAGGCCGGAATCGCAGAACACCGATTGGGGAAGACGGCCTTCGCGACTATGAAGAGGATTGTACCTGAGGTGAGAACCTGCACAAGTAAATACGCGTAAACGTTTGTAATTGAATTGACGCAGTAATGGGTAAATCGAAGCGACCTTAGCTTCCGATATTCGGAAAGCTTCGCTCGGATTTCAACTCACGAGCCAGAATCCGCACCAGCATGCCATCGTATTTCGTGCCGCTGCCGCGCTCGAGTTCCGTAACTGCTTGTTCGCTGGTCTTTGCCGGCGTGAGCGCACGATCACTGGTGAGATTTACGTACGCATTGGCCACTGCGATGATCCGTCCCCATAGTGGTATGTCATCGCCCTTCAGTTCCTTCGGAAAGCCGCTGCCATCCAGATGCTCGTGATGGCACTCCACCGCCTTCTTGATGCGGTCCGCGTCGGGCATCGTGGCGAGGACTTCCCCGGCATAGAGCGGGTGGTTTTTCAGCAGATTGAATTCTTCTTCAGTTAGAGATCCTTGTTTGTTCAATATCCGTTCCGGAACAAACATCTTTCCTAAGTCATGAATCCGTCCCGCAAAACTGAGCTCGCGGATGTCTTCCGGCGTGAGATTAAGCGCTCGGCCGATCATCTCGCAGTATTGCGCCACAGCCTCTCCATGACCTGACGCATGTATCTCTCGTGACTCCGCGGCCCGTGCCAAAGTCTCGATGGAATCTTTGAGTGCCGTTCCTTCCTTATCTTCGACACTCGCCGAGAGCTTGCGCAACGTCCCGACGAGTTCTTCCAGGTGCTCCGGCCCTGTGCGCTCACGCTGCAAAAAACCTTCGATGTAGCCTGAAACCAGTTGCCGCTGCAGAACGCCACCGTCGTCTCGCTCGAAATCTTCCGCCGTCGAGACGCGGTCGCCGCCCGCTTTCTTCGAAATATACATTCCCATGTCGGCGACACGAATAATGCTCTCCGCCGAGAAACCATGCACAGGAAAGCTGGCCACACCAAAACTTCCCGTAATTTTGTGTTCGCTCAGCATCGGATCGGTCGCCAGCCATAATCGCAAGCGCTCGGCCAGAATCTGCGCTTGTTCGACAGCCGTTTCCGGCATGAGGATGATGAACTCATCGCCGCCGTATCGCGCCACTACATTCGATTGCCGGCATTTGTTCTCGAGTAAACGGCCGACCCGGGCCAGCACCAGGTCGCCTTCCAGGTGGCCGGAGGTGTCATTCACCTCTTTGAACTTGTCGAGATCTACCAGCACCACCGAGAATGGCCGACCGGAGCGCGACGCGCGTTTCCACTCAGAGGACAGCGCTTCCCAGAAAAACCGTCGCGTCTTGATTCCCGTCAACCCGTCCGTAATCGACTGCTGCTGGAGCTTTTGGAAAACAAAGGAATTGTGCAGCGCCGTCGCCAGCAGGTCGGCAAGAGTGTTCATTACAAGAACGTCGTCGTCAGCCACCGCGCGATCTGCTTCGCTTTCCACATTCAGAATACCCATCAGGGTGTCTCCATAGGTGATGGGCATGCAAAGCACTGTGCGCGATGTAGGACGCAGCGACTGAAGCTGTACGCCATCGCTGCCGTGCAGCAAAGCAGTCTCGCCAGTGCGAGCAACTCGGCCGATAATTCCTGAGCCAAGCGGGATCTTCTTACCCTTTTCGTGCGCGGTGGTTCCTGCTTCGGCCTTGATCTCTATTTCCTTGGTCGCGTAGTCGAGAATGCCGATGCCGATATGATCGAAACGAAAATTTCGCTGGATGTGGCCGACAATGTCCGCCAGCATCTGCTCGGAGTCTTCGCTCGAAATCGCGGTCTTCGAAACGCTGTTCAAGAATGCGAATTGGCGTGAGCGGCGCTGCTCCTCAGCGAACAGGCGGGCATTCTCAATCGCTACGGAAACCTGTCCTGCCGCAGTCTTCAAGACCTCCAAGTCGCGTTGCTCAAAGACGTATTCCCGGTTCATGCTCACCGCTGTCATTACACCTGTGGCTTTGCCGTTCACCAGAATCGGTGCGCCGCAGAAAGATTTAGCCGGCCGCGGTGGCACCAGTGTCACACCTAACCGTTCGCGCGCTCGGTCCAGGTCTGACCGAATCAGCAGTGGCTGCCCGGTGCGCAGGATGTACTCCGTCAAGCCGTTGTCAATTTTGCGCCGCCGCTTCGGCAACACTTTCCCATCTTCGACTTCCAGCTCATAAGCGATGAAGTCGCCTTCCTGGAAAGTCACATGGAAATTGGAAGTATCAAAAATTTGTCCCAGTTCCTTTTGCACCGTGCGCAGCACTTCCGCCTGATTCAGCCGCGAACTGATTGCCTGCCCAATCTGCGTCAATAGCTGATACTCCTTGGTGCGACGCTGGGCGTCATGCATGACCACGTAATTTTCCAGCGTCAATCCGATTTGCAATGCAAGGCCGATCAGCAACCGCAGATTCGAGTCTCCAAACAGCCGCCGCTCGGTGTGCGGAAAAAGGATTACCCCGAAGTTGTGTTCGCGCGTTTGCAAGCTAACTGCCGTCGCATTCCGGATGTTCTCCGCCACAACCGCCTCCCGGAATTGCTCAAATCGCCCGCCCGGAAAGGCAGGCAGCGGCTCTGACATTTCCGGAAGATTGCGGAAGGACACAAATCCACCACGGCGGTATGCCAACTCGCAGACGTATTCGCCAGCGCCCGTCGCATCTAGTTTCACTGAGAATTCGGGTGAGAACCCGAGCTGCACTGACGGCAGCACTCCACGCCAGCGCTCAGAAATACAGATCACCGCACGCGTAGTCGGCAATGGCGCCACCAGCCGATCCAGAATGCGCTGCATGCTGGGCACGAGATCGTTTGCCGAGAGCAACCGCATCGGGTCTACGTCGAGCTTCGAAAACGCGAGCGCATTCTCCTGCACCGCGTTGCGCTCGTTTTCGAAGAGCACCATCACCATCGCCAGTCCCAGCAACATCTGCGGGATCGGACCCAGAAGTTCGCTTCCCAACATGTGCACGGGTTTCAGCTGGCCAAAGGTCGTCAAAATCGCCCACAATGCCAGTGCAAAAGAAAGCAAACGGAATGCAATCGAGCCTCTACGCCGTGCCGTCCGATAAAAATCAAAAGAACTGTAAGCAAGTATCAGTGCGACAAAAAGCTCGAAAGGATCCAGTGTCACACTCGTCCAAAAAGACCAGTGCATGACCGGGCGGAATGCTCGCAGCGCGGAAAAACACACTCCCCCGGCCAGCACTACAGCTTCGTACCAGCGAAGTCGAAAAGCCTCCCGCCTCTCTGAAGTGGTTAAGCGTCGCGTCAGACGTGTCGAGATCAGGATCGCCAGCCCGATCGCGACGAGTAGCAACGATGACGTGAACGAAATCGGCCAGCGCGTCTCTGAAACTGTAGACCAGGCGTCCAGCAGAAAATGCAGCGTGTATGCTGCCCAGGCCAGCTGCCAGGCGCGGAAATATGGCTGTCGGCTCTGCTCGTGCAAATACGTAAACAGCAAAAAGAGCAGGCAGGCGACTAGGCCCGGCAAAATTGCGGTGCTGATGAGAATACTGATCATTGTTTAGCCGACATTTGACCGACCCGATCTGCTTTTGCCGGTCCGTGCAGGGAAGATGCCACCATCATGCTTTCATAGGTTGTCCTTGAAAACAACAATTTTGGACAGGGAGGCGGTGCCTTTCGATGCGACACACTCCTAGTCTTTTGTACAACTTGCGCTCTTTCGACCTGCCCCGTAACATTCCAGTCTGGTTACTAAAGGAATGTCTCCAGCCCAATTTCCGCTTGCATCGCCGTCCGTTAGGCCTCGAGTCCGTTTTGCCCCATCGCCTACCGGCTATTTGCACGTCGGCGGAGCCCGGACCGCACTCTTCAATTGGCTCTTTGCCCGTCACTTTGAAGGCACTTTCATCCTCAGGATTGAAGACACCGATCTCGAGCGCTCCACCACAGAAATGGTCGAAGGTATCCTGCAGGGCATGCAATGGTTGGGGATCTCTTGGGACGAAGGCCCCTACTACCAGACCCAGCGCACCGACCTGTACCGGACCGCCGCCGAGAGGCTGATCCAGTCAGGAGCTGCCTATTACTGTTTTTGCACCAGAGAGGATTTAGAGCGGCGTCGCGCCAAGGCTGCAGCGGAAGGGCGTCCTCCGAAGTACGAGGGCACCTGCCGAAAGCTGGATCCCGCAGAAGCTCTGCGCCGGAAATCAGCCGGTGAACCTGCAGCGGTACGGTTCGCTATACCCGAGGGCGGTAGCACATCATTCAATGACGCTGTTTTCGGCAAAGTCGAGTTCGCCAACGCCGAAATCGAGGACTTCGTTCTGTTGCGCTCCGACAGCAGCCCCACGTATCACCTCAGCGTGGTAGCCGATGACATCGATCTCAAGATCACGGACATTATTCGTGGCGCCGACCATATTTCAAACACTCCCAAGCAGGTTCTGCTTTATCAGGCCCTGGCTCTGGCTCCCCTACCGGTGTTCGCACATGTTCCATTAATCCTTGGCCCGGATAAAACGCGCCTGAGCAAGCGGCACGGCGCAACCAGCGTGATGGCCTATCGCGACGAAGGAATTGTGCCCGAGGCATTCCGCAATTTCCTCGCACTGCTTGGCTGGACGCCGCCCGAGGCTACGCCTGACTCGATTGGTTCAACACTGAACACATTCGCTCGTATCCCACTGAGCGCCTGCTGCCCTTTATTGAGGAGGAATGGCAGAAAGCGGGCCTCGTCCCGACCCGCCGCGACTCCAAATGGTTGCTCTCAGCCGTCGACCTTCTCAAACCTCGTGCTCGAAGCTTGAAAGATTTTGCCGGATCGTTCCGCGCTTTCTTTAGCGACGATTTTTCTCCGGATCCGGCCGCAGTAGATAAATTCTTAAAGGACGAGAATGTTCGGAAGCTTCTGGTTGAGCTTGGAGAGCGGTACGCCAGTTCAACCGATTTCAACGAGCAGGAGTGCGAAAAAATCCTGCGCGACTTCGCAACTGAAAAAACAGTAAAAGCGGGTACGCTGATTAACGGCGCACGGGTAGCGCTGACGGGCCAGGGCGTGGCCCCAAGCCTGTTTGCAGTGATGCAAGCCCTTGGTCAAAAAACAGTCGTGCATCGGTTAAGAAGCGTTGAGGAATTACTATCGCGTTCTACGGCAACCGAAAGTAAAAGCCTCTAATCGCGCCGGTCTCTCGGCGAACTCTGCATTTTCT
>QHZX01000307.1 GCA_003224835.1 Acidobacteriota bacterium
ATCTCCACCACAGGCGCATGCCTGCCGGAATGGCGGCAATAGTGGTCTGGTATTTCTCAGCGGTTCCCATCGGCAAGTGCAGGTCAAAGTGGGTCTTCGGTGTCGTCATGCGCAGAAGACTCGGGTTCAACTCCTGCAACTCCGACAGGGACACATCGATGCACTCTGCTACCAAACGCAAGTCCACCGGATAATTGATCCGCACGGTGTCATATTTCATCGGCGGGTCAGGAATAACCGTTTGCAGGCCGTACTGCGACGGGTTCTTGGCCATAATTGCCACCGCCACAATGATTGGCACGTAATTGCGAGTCTCCCTTGGCAACACATTGCGGCGGTAAAGCTCCCAGAAATCCGCATATCCGGTACGTTTGACCGCGCTTTGAACCCTACCCGGGCCGGAGTTGTAGGCCGCCATCGCCAAATACCAGTCTCCGAACTGGTTGTACAGGTCCTTCAAATGACGGGCGGCAGCGCGGGTGGACTTCTCAGGGTCCTGACGGTCGTCGACCCATAAATCGTGATGGAGACTGTAAGCCCTGGCCCGGCTACCCATAAATTGCCATATACCACGCGCACCCGCACGCGAAACGGCATAGGGGTGAAAGCCAGATTCCGCCTGCGCCACATAAATCAAATCCTGCGGCACACCTTCTTCTTTCAGAATCTGCTCAATCAAATCGCGGTAGCGTCCACTCATCGTGAGCCCATGTTCCAGGGTTGGTCGCCCGCGGGTGGAGAAATAATTGATATAGCTGGCCACCTGGTCGGTCATCATCAGAGGCAGATCAGAGTGCGTGGACTTGATTTCCGCTGTTGCTTTGGCCTTCAGGTTCGGATCAACCGGATAATTCGTGACCGCATTGGCTTCATCAATGGGCGCTGGTTCGGTCTTTTGCTCCGGAGCGGCATCGCTCTGTTGCACTGCGGCTAGTTGGAGCTTATTCACATGGTCGAGAACGCGATCAAACTCCGGCTGGAATCGCGGATCAGAGCGCACGCCGGCCGGACTTTCGAGCAGCATATTGAAGGCCCGGTCAAAGTGCTCTTTCGCCCCATCCTTGTCACCCGAGTTGTACTGGTTCAAGCCAGCGTCGTATTCCTTTTCTACTTTAAGGATCAGCTCAGCCACAGGATCAGGTTTGGCTGCTGCTTTAGGTTTCTCGGCAGAGCTGGATTGCGTCCTGGCTTCAGTGGCCGGTTCGTTCTTCTGAGCAGGTTGTGTCTTCTGTGCGATGGCAGGCTTGGTTGATTTGGTCGACTTCGACTGCTGTGCAGGAGCCGGTGGTGCCTGCGAAGGTACCGCCAAGCGTGCATTTGGCTTATGCGCAGTGTGGCAGCCTAAGCTGCCAAATAGGATCGCTGACGCGGCGATCAGCATTCGAAAATGCTTAATCTTCATTTGCATCAATCACTTACCGCCGTGTCGCCGGCTGGGCGAGATAGCAAATCCTACTATTCTGCCTTTGGACGGGTCAACGCCAAAAGAGGTTTGCTCAAGTTACTTACGGAACAGGCCTAAGGTACAGGGGAGGTTGCGCCGAACGCAAAAATACCCTTCGCCTTTTCTCTTTACCTTGCGCGGGACCTTTGCATCGAAGAACGGTAAAGCAATAAGACAGGAGAAATCCCATGGCCGAAGCAGTCCAAAATCGATGCGCACACCCGAAATGTACCTGCCCCGTTTCTGAGGGACAACAATACTGCAGTCAGGCATGCTCCGACGCTGCTGAGAGTGGCAGCACGAACAGCGGGTGTGGTTGTTCGCATCCCGGGTGCGCAGGCGCCATCGCAGCTTAAACAGGCTACTAATCTGGACTTTGTGGCGTCGTCGGGGGTTCAAGTAATTGAGCTTCGAAGGTGCTGAGGAAGTCCCTTGCCTCTTAATCCGGCAAGCATTGTTCGGAGTGCAATGCAAGCTACTTCGTTGAAGCCACTTAAAGGCGTGAAGTTCTGGGACCAGCATGCCCGCAAGACCCAGATTCTGGTGTTGGTGGCAGTTATTACCAACGTTCTGGGCAATGTATCGCTCAGCCACGGCATGCACCAGGTTGGCCCGATGCTCGCTGGATCCTTGTTGGATTACCTAAAAGAATTTGCGAAGGCTCTAGAAAATCCATGGACGATACTCGGCATTTGCATTCTCATGGTCTGGATGCTGAGCGATCTGGCTCTGCTCAGCCGCGCCGATCTTAGCTTCGTATTGCCGGTCACAGCTAGTGCCTATGTGCTTGTGGCAATCAGTGGCCATTTCCTCTTGCATGACCGCATAAGCTGGGAGCGCTGGACCGGAATTGCGTTGATCACACTGGGGGTAATTCTGGCAGAAGAGACCCCTGACCGTACTACAAAACGACCCTCGGAGCGCCGCTTATGAAATGGATGCTGGTGGCGATCATTGCTGTATGCAATACCCTCGGCGACGTGCTCAATACCGCAGGAATGAAGCGGCAAGACGAAGTCGAAGACCTTCGCCCGCGAACTTTCGCACACATGGCCGCAGGAATTTTCCGCAATCCCCTGGTCCTTGCTGGGTTTGCTGCGCTAACTGTTTCCTTTGTTGCATTGCTCTCGCTGCTTTCAATCAGTTCGGTCAGCTTCGCGGTGCCGGCCACGGCGATAAGTTACTTGCTCGAGACACTTCTGGCAAAGTACGTCCTGGGCGAAGATGTTAGATTGCGGCGTTGGGCCGCGGCGGGCCTGGTCGCGTCGGGTGTTGTGCTGCTGTCGTTCTAGTGCGGCTTATCACTCGGTCGGCAACGGGGTGAGCACGCCATCCCTCTTGATCCCCAGCCTTATAGGACGTGGCGGGCCTTTGCGCGGAATAGTGGCCTCAATCCACAGTTCGTCGCCGCGATTGCGCAATACCGGCCCATTCTGGTGCTCAGGCAAAAAATATGCCGTCTCGCCGTTGATCACCGCGACCACATCGTGGTTTCGACGGCTCACATTCACCCAGAACTCTCCTTGCTCATTTGCGACCGCAATGAGCTGATTTCCGCGTAGGACAAGATCACAGCGGCTGGGGCTGAAGAATTCGTATTCCTTCGGACCAGATGCATAAGGCAACGTTTGCATCCGGCCAGTGAAACCCTCCGCAGGCACCTCGATATTCAGTGCAAGATACTTTCCGCGAATCGGCAAATTGGGATCGTAGATCGCGCTCTTGATCCAGACTCGCGGACGATGTGCGCGGTCGTATAACAGCTTCGCGCCCAAGCTGGAGACGATTCCGATCTGTAGCAGACCCAGCAACAACCCTTTATAAAGAATTTTCATGCCGCCGCCGATTTCACCTTCGCAACCAGACCGCGCCTGGTTCGTTCCAAGCCCCAGGCGAGAACAAGAAACAGTAATCCGAGCCCGATCAGACTTGCGGACCTGCCGAGTTTGTCCATGACGTTTGAGAAATAAAAGAACAGCACCGTCAGTCCGAACCCAAGTATTCCCAGGTTGATTCGTTCTCGCCGGGCTTCGTGCAACCCCCATGCGATCAACCCAAACGAGCCTAATGCCGCCCAAATATACGGCGTTAGCTTGGCTTGGGGTGAGACAAAGGCGAGCAGCATAACCCATGCGGCGGCGACAACATTGATCCACGCCTCACGCCTGCGCAACCAATAAGCAAGCAAGAGCGGCAAAACAAGTCCCAATCCGCGTCCGAAGAATTGCAAGTTATTAGGCACCCGGGCGATTGATCCCCACCACGTTTGCGGGACCGCCACAATCGCCAACGGGATAAGGGCGATGCCGCCGGTCCAAGTTAAAACCCGGCGAACCGGTTCACGATTGTTTGCAGTAGTGGCGCTGAGATACACCAAGGCCAAAATCAAGAGCCCTTGCGCGGCGATCTCCTCGCCATGGCTCATTCGCTGAGTGGCATCGATCCATTCGCAGGCGAGCCATGCCGGGGTAAGGAGCGCGGCCAAGGCTGCCTGCACCCAGTCGCGCAGGAGCACCCAACCGATCCAAGAGCCGAGCGCCCAAAGCATGATTCCTCCCGGCCAATGCTCCTGCAGATTGAATATCTGTCCCGCGAGGTATATGCCTGCGCCCAGACTAGCCGTGCCGATCCCATGCAGAGCAGTTGAAAGCGCGGGGAACCGCTCAGAAAACATGGCTCCGGCCAGATGAAAAATTGCGACCATCGCCAGCACGAGCGAAAAGCGGCTGGACGGAGACAAGTCGTCCCAATGCGCAGACACGAAAAGCAGCACACCTGCTGCCAACATGAGCGCCCCGAAACTGATGGCGATCAGAATAGGCCATCGCAGGTGCTTCGGCTCTTCGCGGGCAGCCTCATGGCTCTGGATTCGCGCAGCGGTGGCCGCGTCAATCAATCCCGCGGAATTCCAGCGGGCCAACGCGGATTGCCAGGATTCAGACATAATGCGTCGTTTCGCTCCCCACATTTGGAGAGAAGTAGCTTTGTTACGCCACTACCCAAAAAGTTCCAAACACCGTCTCCACATCCTTACCAGTTCACCTTCAACCCGATCTGCAACTGCCGCGGATCGTACGCGGCTGTGGGTTGACCAGCGTTGGTATATAGCGGACTTACTGCTGCCACGTTGAAACGGTTCGCGACGTTGAAGATGTCGAGCGAAGCATCCAGGCTTATTCTTTCGCGAAGCTTGATGTTGCGCGCAATGCGTACATCGTCAAAAACTGTCCAGTGTGTTGTCCCAGTGTTGCGATCGAGGTTGCCGTCGAGGGAAAGTAAGGTCCCTGTGAAGTCCGCAATACAAGGCTCCTGGAAGACCCCAGTTGGAGAAAACTTTGAAGAAACCGGTAGATTGCCCAAAGCTGTACATCCCGGGTTCACGAACGTATTCGGCCGGCTCGTAAGGGACGATAACTGCAGGTTATCGCCGGTGCCAGTGATGATGTTGAATGGGCGGCCAGAGGCGAATTCGACAATTGGAGCAAAGGTCCAATCGCTTATCAGAGTGCTTGCAAGCCCTCCGTTGCCAATGCGGCCCACGTGATAAATGCCGCTGAACACGAACCGGTGACGTTGGTCGAAGGTCGAGGAAGCACGGTCTCCAGCGGGAAAATAGCTGTCCTGTGGTGTGAGCGTGGACTCCAGATCGGTTGAGTCATCAATTGCGTGCGACCAAGTATAGGACGCCAGCAGTTCATAGTGTCCGCTGATCCGCTTGCGCAGGTTGGTTGTGAGTCCGTGGTAGACCGAGCTTCCGTTAGAGAAGTTGGCGTCCATGTCCCCGAAGGGAATGCAATTGGCCAGGGTGGTTGGATCGCATTTCGAGTTGAATCCCTGACCCGCCAGACCCGCTTCAAGTTGCTGGGCGGCGGTGACGCAAGCGAGATCTCCAGTTGCGAGCAGGCCCGCCGCTATGGAAGGATTCAAGCCGCTCGGCCGAAAGAAGTTCACCAGAGAAGAGCTGATCCACGGACCCAGCGGTCCGGATCCGCAGTGAGTTGTGCCCCCGCCGACTGTGAACGGGCTACTGGCATTCTGTCCTGCTGCAAGCGCAGCGAAGAAGTTCCCGACCATCAGGTCCCCGCGAATCGTATTCGCGTTGATCGGCCGGTTCAGGTGCCGTCCGCCATTAAAGATATACGCAACGCTCAATGAGAAGTCGTGGCCTAGATTTCGCTCAACAGTAAAATTCGCTTGTTGTGAATACGCGTAAACGAAATTCTTTCCTTGGGGATATCCGAATGGCTGGAACCCAAGCGGTAAGAAAGTAGATGGATTCAAATAGTTCTGGTTGAGAAAAATTGACTGCGGGAAATTGAGGGCTTGAAATTGCTGCTGATCCGGCTGGTATCCGAGAGCTGTAAGAACTGCAGGATTAGTCGTAGGTGAGCAAGGTGAGCTGACAGAACCGTTGGGGCCTGGAATAAGTCCCTGGAAAATGGGAAAGGCGTTGAGGTTCGCGGGATCTCCCGCGCCATTTGCGCAAAGCCCAGTTCCGCCGAAGGCGAGCTGTCCGCTAGTCGAACCGTCGGAGGCATCTCCAAGGAAGTAAAGCCCGAGCAGGGGATGATCGGAGAAAATACCATACGACCCACGAATTGCAGTCTTCCCGTCGCCTTTGGGATCCCAGGAGAATCCGACACGAGGTTGAATTCTCTTGCTGTAGGTCTGAATACCCTTTTGCAATCCCAAGTAGTTGTAACCGGCAGTTGCTAGGGAGCTAGGGGGCTTGAAGCTGGGCGGAATCTCAATGTCATAGCGCGCGCCGAAATTGAAAATCAGATTGTGGCGGGCTTTCCAGCTATCCTGCCAATACATGCCGATGGGGATGTTGCTGAAAGAATCGCTCGGGCTGCCAAGGCCTTGGATGAAATCACCGGGCAGTCCGGCTCCATAAGACTGAATCGGCGAGAGCGCGGGAAAGGCCGGGACTCCGCTCGGAGAAGTGAAACCCAAGTTCGAAGCACTGAAAGCGCCGAAATCGTACACGCCGCCATAATTCACCGTGAACGTGGCTTTCAGAGGAATGTAGTTAAAATCGCCACCGAACTTCATCGTGTGTTTTCCGACTGCCCAGGTGAGATTGTCAGTAAACTGATACCGCTGCTCTGTACGCTGAATGTAGGAGTACGGTTCGCGCCCGAAGTAGGCGAAACCGGGGATGTTTACCGCTGGATCGGAGCCGCCGGGAATTGCAGTGTTGTAAAAGTAAGACAATCCGCGACGCGCATATTGAAATAAAAACTCATTGACCTTGTTGTTGCCCAGAACCAACCTGTCTTGAAAGACTCCAGCGAGGTCACGATACGTCTGCTGCGATGTGCGGGAATAAGCATTTTGTCCGAAAGGCTGATCTTGCCCGCTGACCTCAATGCCATTGACCGTGCTCGGGCTAACGTTGAAGCGTAGCGTAACACCATGTCGATCACTCAGAGTGTGGTCCAAACGCAAAGAGTAAAGACTGGTGCCTTCGAACACGGGGAATGTTCCCATTTGGGAAGCTAGTGTCTGATAGGAGCCTGGCACCGGAGCACATGGTCCCGGCGGCTGACATGTGGTCGGGAAGCCAGCCCAGTTGGATATCGCACCGCCGGTCATAGCCTGTACCATCTGCGACGGCCAGACGCCGTCTATCGCTTGACCCGACGACGCTCCAGTAAGAACCATATAGCTTTGTATTTCGCCGAGGAAAAGAGGATTCGCCTCAGCCGCCTGCGTTGCCGGATCCTGCAGGAAATTGATCTGGTCTTGAGTCAGTTGCAGGGTTCCGAACGGCATTCCGACCTGGGCTGTGTCGAACGGAACTAATCCGAAATTATTTGCGCCGATGCTGGAGAATCCTGTCTCATGTCGGCGCGTTACTTCGTAAGAAAGGAAATAGAAAGTCTTGTTCTTTTTTATAGTCCCGCCGACGGAAACTCCTCCCTGTACGCGGGTATAAGCCGGATTCGGCACTGTACTGAACGGGTTGACAGCCTGGAATTCCCGATTGCGCAGGTATCCGAAAACATCTCCATGGAACCCGCTGTTCGTTCCTGAGCGGGTGATGATATTAATCACGCCACCGGCAGCGCGTCCGTACTCAGCACCATAACCATTGGTAATGATCTGAAACTCCTGCACTGCGTCCAGAGGAACGCAAGAGCGCACACCATTTATGGAATTGTCGGTTGTGTCGGCCCCATCACAATTCACCAGATTCGAACGGCCGCGCTGTCCACTCACGTTTAGGCCAGAGGTTGGCGCAGCCCCTGTTTCAGGGGTGGCGTCGCGGACCACCTGAGAATTCAGTACTGCAATGCTCTGCAAAGCATTGCGACCGTTGGTCGGTAGATTGTCAATCCGCTCCTGGTTTACTGTATCTCGTGCCGACGTCAAGCCCTGCTCAACTACTTCGGCTGCATCGCTACTGACACCGACAGCTTCAGTAGCTGTCCCCACTTTTAGCGTGACGGGAACTTGAGCTGAGGCTCCTACTCCGATGGCCACCTCCTTGATGTCCACAGAAAAGCCCTGGGCCTTAACGTTCAAGACATAGGATGAGGGAGGCAACGCGAAAATCTGATA
>QHZX01000477.1:0-2205 GCA_003224835.1 Acidobacteriota bacterium
TGGTTCGTTGGCGATCAAGACGGGGAAATTCGAGCAAGCAGAGGCACTTTTACGACAAACAATCCAGCTTAGCCCGACCATGGCGCAGGCGCATTTGCAGCTGGTGAATCTTATGTTGCAGCAGAATCGAAACGCGGAGGCCACATCTGAACTGCATCTATTTGTAACCACATTTCCCGATAGCCCTTTTGTGCCAAAGGCACACCAGCTGTTACAGAAATTGGAAACTTCGTCGGTCTCAACTTCGAAATAGCACCAAAATACTGCCGCTGCGATCCGGTGATAGCTGCTAGTCTACGTTCTTGCCGGGGCCCGCCATCTTACAGAACTCCTGCTTTAATTCGCACGCCCGCTGGTATTCGGCTTTGGAGAGGGCTTTGCGTCCGGCACGTTGATAGGTGAAGCCCAGGTTCAAGTGTGCTTCGGCGAGGTCAGCGTCTAAGTTAAGAGCGCGACGGTAGGTCTCAATCGCGAGCGGAACCCGCATAGTTCGGTCGTAGCAAATACCCAAAAAATTAAACAAACGGGCGTCGTTGATCCCCAACTCTGCCGCCCTTGCCAGCTGTTTGGCTGCCGCCGAATAATTCTGCTGCTCGAAATAGATCATTCCTAGATCGCGGTGCACAGGGGCGAAATTATCTTGAATCGCTATGGCTTTTTCAAAAACCGAAATAGCCGCTGCCTTGTCGCTGTGCGCTTGAATTGAGCCGAGTTGGTACAAGGCTTTGTAATTCATTGGATTCTGTTTCAGCGCGCTCTGCGCCCACTGGATCGCCTCATTCGTGTTTCCCGTAAAATAGAGCGCGCGCGAAAGGCCGGTCATCGCTTGATCAAAGTTAGGATTCAGCTGTAAACAACGCTTGAATTCCGCTGTGCTCTTGGTCCAATCCTGACGCCGCGCCGCCGTCTCTCCCAATAGAAATGGCACGATGTACAAGTTAGGATCCTCGCGCGCAAGTTTCTCCAGTTCCCTTTCTCCTGCGGAAACATCTGCGGAATGTATTTGATCTTCGGCCCGCAGAATCGTGTTGAACTCATCCAGTTTGTCTTTGGGATCCGGCAGGCCTTTGGCAATCGCCTCCGCAGGCACGGGGGAGTGATAGGCCACGTAACCAAGTGCGCGGAGTTTTTCCAGAGCATCGGGGCTCATGCTCGCAGTAGCGTCGCTGGCCCCTTTGTAAGGGTTGCGCTGCAAAAGCTCCTGCAGCTTGTCCTTTAGAACGGCGATGGTGGCGCTCTGTTGGCCCGCCAAATTTTTCTTTTCGTCCGGATCAGCTAAGAGGTCATAAAGCTCGGGCTGGGGAGCATCGATGTACTGGTATTGTTTCGTTTCGAGTGAGTGCAGCGGGCTCCATCCAAAGGAATTGAATGTGTAAAAAGTTTCACTGTAGCTGAGCCTGTCTTCCTGATTGAGAGCATTCCTCACGAGCAACGGCGCCGAAGTGAACTGCTTTTCGATATCATCTTTCAGGCCTGCGAGCCTAAGCAGTGTAGGTGCGACGGCAGTTGTCTCCACAGGCGTTGGTACCCGCTCCGGCCGAACGCCGCTTCCAGCAGGCGGTTTCACGATCAAAGGAACTCGAATCGTAGAGTTATAAACGAAGAAGCCGTGCTCCTGCTCGCCATGTTCGCCTAACGATTCTCCGTGGTCACTCAGGGCAACGATCAAAGTAGAACTATAAAGCTGCTTGCTCTTTAGCCACGCGACAAGGCGGCCGAGCTCGTGATCGGCATAAGCGATCTCGCCGTCATAAGGGTGATCGTGATACTCCGTACGAAAGGGTTCCGGTGGATCATAAGGGCTGTGCGGGTCATACAGCTGCAGCCAGAAAAAAAAAGGACGGCTTGTCGTGACGTTTCTATTTAGCCACCGAATCGCGTGCGACACGCTTTCTCCCGCCTTACGGTCCACCAGACCAATATCTTTCTTCTGGAACTCTTCCGGCGCAAACGCGTCATCGTAAAAATCAAACCCACGCGCTAGTCCCCAAACGCGATCGAGAACATAGGCGCTCACAACCGCTGCCGTCCGGTAACCGTTTTTTTTGAAAGCCTGTGCCACGGAACGAAATCGAGGATTGAGGGGCTGTCCGGTGAAATCCTGCACGCCATTTTGGAAAGGGTAAGTACCGGTCAGGATCGCAGTGTGAGAAGGCCAGGTAAGCGGTACCTGGGAAATCGCCCGCTCGAAAAGAACGCCGTCGT
>QHZX01000477.1:2252-2610 GCA_003224835.1 Acidobacteriota bacterium
TTTGGGCGACTTTTGGTGACGGCCTTAGTTGTGTGCTTCGTCTGCGCAACCGCAAGTATTCCCAATGAAAAGTAACTTATCACCAGAAGAGGGAGCCGCACAGATGAAATCTGTAATCTCATGGCTGTGGTTGCGCGGGTTGCGCGCGCCGCACCTCTTCCTCCGCTTCCTGGCCCATTCCTTTTGCAGCAAAAGCTTTCGCTAATGATACGTGAATCGCCGGATCGTCCGGCCGCAGTTCAGCCGCGCGCCGCAGTTCAGCCAGCGCTGCATCCGTTTGTCCTTGATAAAGCAACACATCTCCCAATGCCTTGTGGGCCGGCTCATAATCAGGATTAATCGTAGTCGCTTGGCGAAG
>QHZX01000478.1 GCA_003224835.1 Acidobacteriota bacterium
ATATGCGTGTGATGCTACGCGCTCTCGATCATCCTGAGCGGCGTTTTCCCAGCGTTCTGATTGCGGGCACCAACGGCAAAGGCTCGACCGCCGCCACGCTCGCATCGATTCTTCATGCTTCCGGGATGCGCACCGGGCTGTACACGTCACCTCATCTGGCGAGCATTAACGAACGCATTCGAATCAACGGTGAAGTCATCGGCGATGACAAATTTGCGCTCCTGCATGACATGGTTGAGCGCACCGCCGAGCGCCTAATTGAGGAAGGCGAACTGCCCTGGCATCCCAGTTTTTTCGAGATGCTCACCGCGATGGCCTTCGAGTACTTTGCCACCAGCAAGCTCGACATTGCCGTGCTCGAAGTTGGCATGGGCGGCCGCCTCGACGCCACCAACGTGGTTGATCCGCGCCTGAGTGTGATCACGGACATTTCGCTTGATCATGAAAAATTCCTTGGGCACACGATTGCCGAGATTGCCCGCGAGAAAGCAGGTATTATCCGCCGTGGCGGAATCATCGTCACCCTGCCGCAAACTCCCGCCGCAAATGATGTGATCGGCAATGCGATTCTTGATCAGAACGCGACCGCGGTGAGTGCGGTGCCATATGTCCCGCCGGTGAGCCCCGCCGCACCGAGGTATGAGGCTACCAGCGCGAGTGCAAGAATCGTTTCACGGTATCCCCTGCAAGTTATGGGAAAGCAGATTCTCGTCGAGACACCGCTTATAGGGCGACATCAACTGAGAAACGTTGCTCTGGCCATTGCCGCGGCTGAGGAACTGGGCAAACAAGTCCACGCCCGACTACATTCTCGATGTGGCCCACAATCCCGCCGGAGCCTGGGCCTTGCGGTCTACACTGTCTGCCTCTTACGAAAACCGCCGCTTGATCTTTGTTTTCGGCGCCATGCGCGACAAAGCTATTGCCGAAATGTGCGAGATTCTTTTTCCTCTGGCCGAACGCGCAATCGCTACGCAAGCCGATAATCCACGCTCCGCGACTCCGCAGGAAATTCGTGACGCAGCGAGCCGCGCGCAAACGGAAATTGAACTTTCGTCCGACGTCCCTTCGGCACTACAATGCGCCCGCGATCTCGCCAAGAAAGATGGAGTGGTCGTCATAACTGGATCGATCTATGTAGTGGGCGAAGCCATGCGAGTTCTGGGAGTCTCGTCCGATGGACGATAGGACCGTGTGGAGCGAACGCCCTCGCCCGCTGAACGGCGACACTAAAATATCCCAAACGCCTGAAACCGAGGGCCACAACGAAACCCTTCGAGCAAATCGAAAGTATGGCTTCCTCAGCCGCCTGCGATCCTATTTCTTCTTCGATCCTTTGATCTGGCTGTACACAGTTGTGTTCGGTCTCACGTCCATTCCTTTCGGCTTTTTCGACAAAGACGGACGCATTCTTCACGCGTTTGCCCGCGCCTGGTCGAAGCTGATTATGAGAACGATTTTTTCTCCTGTGCGCGTCACCGGTTTGGAGAAGATCGATACCTCGCGCACATACGTTTATGCCGTAAACCATGCTTCGGCGCTCGACATTCCTGTTCTGTACGCGTCGCTGCCGTTTCAATTTCGTATCGTCCACAAAAAGGAATTGCTCTCGTACCCGGTTATCGGCTGGCACCTCAAGCGCTCAGGCCAGGTCTGTGTAGACCAGCAGAATCCCGCGCACTCCGTCGGTCAGATAAAGTCCGCAGTGCGTACTCTCAAAAATGGCATGCCGCTGGTTATTTTCCCCGAGGGTGGCCGCACCCCCGACGGCCATATTCAGCCATTTCTCGCCGGAGCATTTTTTATGGCAATCAAAGCCAGGGTCGATATTGTCCCGATTGCCCTGATCGGGACCTATGAGCTTCTGCCGATGGACACTTTCCACATCAAAAGTCGGCCCCTCGAGATGCGCATAGGCGATCCCATTCCCACCAGCGAATGGACGCTGCGCAATCTGCAAGGCCTTTCGGCAAAAGTGCAGCAGGAAATCGAAGAGCTTTACAACGGATCTACCGAGAGAGTATCTAGGACGACATAATCAGAAGGGCATTTTCCATTCCAAATAACAAAACGGCAGGGCCGACCCCCTGCCGTTCTCAGTTTCAACCCGTACTTAGTTATTTGCCGCGGTTGACGGCTTTCTTCAGGTCTGCGCCGGCGGTAAATTTTGCCACGCGACGGGCAGCAATTTTGAGAGTGGCCCCGGTCTGCGGATTCCGGCCATTGCGCGCCTTCCGCTGCGAGACGGAGAAT
>QHZX01000308.1 GCA_003224835.1 Acidobacteriota bacterium
GCCACGTGGCCATGCTCGGTCATGGCAGTCTGCATCCGGTCTTGTCGCCGAGCACTGGTAAATGCAACACGCCTTCAGCTCGAGATCCGTCGGGGAACTGCCAGGTAGGGAAGTTCTTGACCCCAGCCTTCTTGCAAGTTTCGTTTTCTGTTTTTTGTCCAGCCGGGCTGCACTCCACGTAATTCACGTACTGGAAAGCGTATCCGAATAGGTCTTTCTGGTCGGCGCAATGCGGGCACCACCATGCGCCATACATCTTCGCGCCCGATTTGCTCACGCATTTAGCAAAACCATCGAGCGTGCTTACCGGCTTGCGGTAAAAGGCAAAGTAATAGACTGCCCAGGCGACGACCGCGATGACTATAGCCATCCAGAGCCAAATCCACCGCGGCGCGGGTTTCGCCACCGTTTCGTTCTCGATTTCGTTTAGGTCGGGCATTTTGTTGAATTCTTATACCACGACATTCAGCGCACCGGGCAGCACGTCCAGACTTTCGCAATGCACTGTGATGACCTCGCCATCTACCATGACATCGACCGGCCTATCGAGATGGAAATCAACTCGCCGAACCTTGCGAACTTCAGCAAGGGGATGCCGCGTGTGCGTGCCGTCATAGAGTGTGCTCAAGTTGCGTATTAAACCCACGCGCCCGATCGGTCCCCAGCGGACGTACTCGATTAATCCGTCGTCGGTCGCAGCATCGGGAGCAATCATCATGGTGCCGCCAGTAAACTTGCTATTGTTAAAAGTAAGAAACAGGCAGGGGCGACGGTCGATGCTCGGTTCGTCATCCACGCTCAACGGAAACGGGCGGCGACGAAACCGTGCCAGGCAAATAAAAATTGAGGTCTGATATCCTGCCTCGCGCCAACCACTGAAGCGGCGGGCCCGCATGGTCGCGACATCGGCGGTAAAACCTACGCTGAGAAGATTGATGTAGTGCAGCACGCCATCTTTGTGGCGCAATCGCAGCACGTCGCATTTGCGCGAGCGCCCCGCTATCAGCGACTCCATCGCGTATTCGACGCCCTGCTCACTGAAATCTCTCAGAAACGAATTTCCCGTTCCGACGGGAAGAAAGCCAAGTGTCGGAACTTCCGTCCCGGGTGTCAGCGGAAATAATCCATTTACGATTTCGTAAGAAGTGCCATCGCCGCCGACCGAAATGAATTTTCGATAGCCCTCTCCCCACGCTTGACGCGCGATCTCAGTCGCATGGCCGAGCGCGGTAGTTTCGCGTACATCGACTTGAATGCCGGCTGTCCGCAAACGCTCCAGTGCCGCGGGAAGCATTTGGCGCGAGCGTCCACCGCCCGCCGCCGGATTGACGACGGCCAAATACTTGTTCGCTTCGCTCAAAGCTCTTTTACCGCCCAGCGCTCCAGCGTGCCCCCAATTTCATGCGCCAGATCGTTGCGCTTGATTTTCAGCGAAGCCGTGCGTGGAAAATCTCTGTCCCATACGATGTAGCCCGTGACCCGCTTGAAATCCGGCAAACGCCGATTGCGCGCAGTTATTTCATCTTTCAGTGAATCTGTGAACTCCTGGTTTTGTTCCAACCGAACTACCAGGACCAGTTTTTCTCCAGTGAGCTCTTTCTTCGGCCAAACGTAATTCGCGGCAAACAAGCAGTACTCTTTTACCGGAAGACCATCAAACGCCGATTCGATGTCCTCGGGATAAACGTTCTTGCCTCCTTCGGTTACGATCATGTTCTTCTTGCGGCCCAGCAATTGCAGATGACCGGAAGATTCGAGCCGCCCCAGATCGCCGGTGAGCAGCCATCCATCGACAATGGTCTGCGCTGACAGCTCCGGATCATCCAGGTAGTGCGACATGATGGTCTTGCTATAGACCGCAACTTCTCCGACCCCGTCCGCGTCCGGATTCAGAATGCGAATATCAACTCCCGGGAGAGGTTTGCCGACTGTATCGGCGCGAAACGGCTTCAGGTCATTCAATGTGAGCACGGTGCAAGCTTCAGTTAATCCATAGCCATTGGCCACCGGAATTCCAATGTCATAAAAAAATTGCAGAGTTTGCGGATCGATGAACGCCCCTCCAGTAAACATGGCCAGAAGCTGTCCACCAAACGCCTTGTGCACCGGACCCAGAAGTTTGCGGCTCAGCTCCACGTTTGGACGCTTACGAGTCAGTGCCTTATTGATGGAGATCATCATATTCAGCACAAAGCGTTTGATTCCTGGAAGCGCGGCGAAATTCGATTTGATCCCGTGCTCCAGATTCTTAAGCACCATCGGAACCAGGCTGACATACGTGATCCGGTAGCGAACGAATGCATCGCGCACGAACTCCGGCCGCAAAGTACGCAGATGCACCACACATGCGCCGCATACAAATGGCCCAATGAATCCGACCATGAAATCAATGGCGTGGTTTGTGGGAAGAATGCTCAGGTAACGCACTCCCGGCCAGAACGGATACCACGCCGTCAACGATTTGCACTGCTCGAGATAATTTTCGTGAGTGAGCACGCAGCCTTTTGGCCGACCGCCAGTGCCGGAGGAATACACGATGCAAGCGGCATCGTGACGTTTACGGGAGATCATGCTAGGGTCACCTTTGCGGCGGAATTCCTCCCAACGATAGCCGCCGCGTAGATCGGCGCTGGGCGGGGCTTCCGTGACCAGAACAATTTTCAGCTTGTGGTTCTTGAATTCCGGGCCGCCACTTTGCAGGATCGCGTAAGCCGAGATCAGCCACTTCGACTGATTGGTCATGATGATTGCGGCGCGATCGCCGGCGCGAAAATCCGCGTCCTGCAAGGCACGCGCGAGCGGTGCTGCCAACTGCTTGAAATCGGAATAGGTGAGCCGAGTACGCTCACGTTCACGGTCAGCCTCGATCAGGCAAGTCTCGTTGGGCCAGCGGTCTAACGCATCGCTGAGAGCCGCGCCGAGAGATGTGTACTGGTCCAGATCGAGCATGCAGTGTTCATTTCACCACGGACGCACTGAGACACACAGAAAAAGTGCTTAGTTTTCCCATTTTCTGCCGATGATTCACTATGGCCGGCAGATGCTGCACTTTCCGTTTCTGTGTGTCCGTTTTATGTCGCTGGACGGGGACTAAAGCCTGCTTTGGATTCGCTCCGCCAACGTCCTGAAGTCTGAGACCCCCTGCATCTCGTAATCCGGCAACTCTATTTTGAAGTGCTGCTCAAGACGAGTCAGTAGACTCAGCGCCTGCAGGCTGTCGATGCCGAGCTTTTTGAAGAAGTCATCATCAGCAGACAGAGTTTCGCGGGGGATTTTGAACTGCGCGGCCGCTAGTTCCAGAACTTCATCCAGAGTCTGTTGTTGCGTCTGCACTACTTTCTCCTCGTTACTGAACTGAATTATGCCCCGCCCGGTTCATGGAAGGTAAGGCTGAGCGCTCGTGCTCTCAACAAATTTCTTTAATCCAGCCTCGACGGCCGGCTGGCTGAACAATTCACAAAAGATTTCTATCTCTCGCCTCAAATCATCGTACGGTATGGGTTTTATAAATTTCTTGGCGGCCGCGGCCGTATTGCGATCAAATTTTCCCATCTGAGCGGCCGTCGCTCTCGCCACCCGCAAGGCTTCGCCTTCGGCCACAACCTGGCTGGCCAATCCGATCTGCTGGGCTTTGGTCGAGTTGAAGCTGCGGCCGGTGAGCAACAGATCACGAACGACCGCATTCCCCAGATCACGCTTAAGACGCGGGATTCCACCGAAGCCCGGAATCAGACCAAGGCGTAGCTCCGGAAAGCAGAAGCGCGCGGTCTTGTCCGCAATGATGAGGTCGCAAGTCAGCGCCAGTTCTAAGCCTCCGCCAAACACAATTCCATGCACCGCCGCGATGGTTGGGATTGGACACGCGTCCAGCGTATTCATTACATGATGAAGGCGCTCCAGGAACTTCCGCACGCCGGCAATCGCGTCTTTTTTCTTCATCTCCTGCGATCGCTGATACAGTTCGCGCAGATCAGCTCCGGCACAAAAGCCGCAAGCCAGGTCGCTGTAGAGAATTAGCGAATGGGCGTTCTGTTCCAATTCTGGCAGAACGGAGGCAAATCGCTCCAGCTCTTCCAGGCACTGTGAGCCGATCTCATTGCATGGCTCGCGGCGCAGCACGAGCTCAATGACTCGGTCTTTTATCGCCCAGGATAGCGCCTGCCCTTGAAACGGTTTCATGCTGTGGAAACGACAGCATACTAGAAACGAGGTTACCTGCGCGACGCCGATCCACGATTGACGGGCACATCACGCGGGTCCTTGCACTAAACTACATTGTGTGGACCTGCATATAAGGCGCTTGCGACGCTGGTTTGGAGCGGGGGCGATTTTCGTCTGCCTGGTCGTGCTCGGGGTTTATTTCCATGCCCGCCACAATGTGCAGAATGCGTTAAAGGAAGTCCCGGAAAAATTAGGCATACAGGTCCAGCAGAGCGCCCAGGACTTCACCATCTCCAAATCCGACCAGGGACACACTCTGTTCAAACTACAAGCCAGCAAGGCGGTGCAGTTCAAAGGTGTCGGACGCGCCGAACTGCATGATGTCACAATCACGATTTACGGTCATGATTCATCGCGTTTTGATCAGGTTTACGGAAAAGATTTTGAATACGATCAGCGATCGGGAGACGTAACCAGCAAAGGCGAGGTCTCGATCGATCTTCAGTCCAACCCACAGGGCGCGGCTCACCCTGATCAGGCCGCGCCTATGGAACTCAAAAACCCCATTCATCTCAAAACAACAAACCTGGTCTTCAACCAAAAGACGGGTGATGCCTGGACCCCATCGTTAGTCGAGTTTTACGTGCCGCAGACCAGGGGTTCGGCCGTGGGGGCGGAATATTCCGCTAAAGACAACGTGCTCACATTGCGATCCCAGGTGCGAATGACTGTCGGCGAAGTGAAGCCTTTAACGATTTTGGCGCGGCACGCAATTCTGGGAAAGGTGCCGCACGAGATTGTGTTGCAACATCCGCAGGCCGAGTCTGGTCAGGGCAAGAGCCAGGCGGATGAGGCGACCTTGTTTCTGCGCGAAGACAATACGCTTGCCCATGCAGTCGCGGTCGGCAACGTTGCGATTGATTCAAGTGAAGCACCTTCATCGAAAGAGCAGAGCGCATCATCCGTGCTCGGCAATTCTGCGCCGAGATCTTCTCCAACTATCTCTCACGTCACGGCGGAGAAGTTAGAAGTTGCGATGGGCATGCGCAATCAGGTAAAAACCGCAGTATTCTCCGGCGATGTTCACCTTAAAACTGAGGGCGCGCAGTCAAGCGAGAGCACTGCTGGCCGGGCCGTGCTCACCTTCAAAGGACGCAACATTCTCAGCAAGATTCATGCCGAGCAGCAGGTCAAATTGTTGCAGCACCAAGCAGCGGCTAAGAACGCGCAAGATGCCGCCGTGGCCGCGCCAATCATCGACATATTTCTCGCAGCTGGCAATCGGCCCACTCGTGCCGAAACCAGTGGTCCTCCCGAAATTACTTTGGTTCCTCCGGACGGCAAACCGGAAGCCAAAACACGAGTCACCGCCGACAAGTTCATAGCAAATTTTGATTCCATAGGTCAGCTTTCACAGGTGCACGGCAGTGCTCATGCGCGAGTAGTGACGACCGAGCCTTCACGCAACGATGCTCCTCGATCTGACCGTGTAAGTACCAGCGACACGATTGACGCGTATTTTCGTCCCGGCAGGGGGATTCAAGGTCTGGTGCAAACGGGGCACTTCACGTATCGGGCCGGAACTCAGCAGGCATTTGCAGACCGCGCGCATTACACGCCAGCAGACCAGATTCTCGTTCTCAGCGGCAGCCCGCGAATTCTCGATTCCGGCATGGCCACGACGGCGCGAAACGTTAGGCTCAATCGAGCTACTGGGGACGGGTTTGCGGAGGGCGGTGTTAAAACCACATACAGCGACCTCAAAGCTCAGCCTAACGGCGCCTTATTAGCTTCGTCCGATCCGATTCACGTTACGGCCGACAGCATGACGGCCCATAACTCCCCGTCGATAGCGACCTACAAAGGCAATGCTCGTCTGTGGCAGGATGCGAACCTGGTGGAGGCGCCAACTATCCAATTCCAAAAAGATCAGCGCACCTTGATGGCAGATTCCAACTCTCAGCAGAGAGTTTCAACCGCGCTGACCTCCACCGACAAGAGCGGGAAATCGACTCCAGTGCATATCACCTCGGATCGTCTGATCTATCGCGACTCAGAGAGGGTGGCCAATTATCAGGGTGGCGTTGTGGCACGAGGCCCAGACCTGAATGTCACCTCGAGCCAGATGGATGTCTTTTTTGCTCCGGCAAAGTCGATAGAAGGGCAGTCGGGGTCCGGAACTCCCGCGAAACTGGAGAAAATCATCGCTTCAGGCACGGTTATAGTGACCGAACCCACCCGCCGTGCGACAGGCGACAAGCTCACTTATACGTCTGCGGATGACAAGTTTGTCCTGACCGGCGGATCGCCTAGCATTTTTGATGCCGAACGCGGCAAAGTTACCGGGGTTTCGTTGACTTTGTATAGGCACGATGATAGGGTCGTCGTTGATGGCAGCAGCAGTTTGCCTGCCGTCTCAAGAACTCAAGTGGTACGTTAAATGCACACGCTGGCCGCCGACGAAATATGTAAATCCTATCGTGGCCGCCGGGTTGTAAATGGGGTTAGCCTCGGCGTTCGGCAGGGCGAAGTTGTTGGTTTACTTGGACCTAACGGCGCTGGCAAGACCACTAGCTTTTACATGATGGTCGGCCTGATACCCCCGGACACAGGCCGTGTCCTCATAGACGAGGACGAAATCACCGATGTGCCCATGTATCGGCGGGCGCGGCAATTCGGGATCAGCTATCTCCCCCAAGAGGCGTCGGTTTTCCGAAAGCTTACGGTTGAGGAAAATATCCTCGCCGTGCTGGAGGCCCAGCCGGTTTCCTGGCATGAGCGCCGGGAAACGATGGAGCAATTGATTGACCAGCTGGGGTTGGAGCATATCCGGCTTAACCGCGGTTATGCGCTTTCGGGCGGCGAGCGGCGCAGGGTCGAGATTGCAAGGGCCCTGTCGATCAAGCCGAAATTCATCCTGCTGGATGAGCCTTTTTCGGGGATCGATCCCATTGCGGTACTGGATCTGCAGAAAATCATCAGCAACATGAAAGCTGCTGGGATTGGCGTCCTGATCACGGACCACAATGTACGTGAGACGCTGTCGGTGACGGACCGAGCTTACATCATCAATGAAGGGAAAATATTCCGGCACGGTACGCCGAACCAGTTGGGAAGTGATTCAGAAGTGCGAAGAGTTTATTTAGGAGAGAGTTTTAGCCTGGTCTAAAGCCGTCATCGGCTGTCGGTCTTCGGTCGTCAGCCAAGCCCAATGCTGCTGACTGCCGACGACCAAAGACCGACGACGCAGTTAACTTTATGGTGCTTCTCCAGCCAAAGCTGCACTTAAAAGTTTCGCAGAGGCAGATCCTCACACCTGGCTTGGTGCAGATGGTCAGCGTCCTGGCGCTCAACAAACTTGAGCTGAAGGACATGATCACCGCCGAGATGGTTGAGAATCCTGTGCTCGAGGAACTCGAAGATGCTGTGCCACTCATTGATGATGTTGGCCGCCGAGAGGAAGAGCGAGACAGGGCTTCCGCAACCGAAGAGGCCCCAGTCCCTACTCCAGACAAAAAAGATCCATTCGAAGAAATTGATTTTGGTTCGTTCTTTAAGGATTACCTCGATCCCGGCTTCCGTAGTCCGGGGGATTTTGAAGAAATCGAGCGCCCCTCCTTTGAAAATTTTCTTTCCAAGCCCAGCACGCTGACGGACCATTTGGTTTGGCAACTCGGTTCCATATCCATGCGTCCTGCGGTTCGCGAAGCTGCCGACGCGATTATCGGCAACCTGAACGAGGACGGATATCTCATCGCCAGCGATGAGGAGTTGCTCGGAATTGTTCCGGCGGCACCACCCGAAATCGACGCGGCGAAATCTGAGAGCGTGGTGAAAGAGGCCGCGGCCCTGGGCCTTGATGCGGCTTTGATGGATTCAACTAGGGAAGAGGCAGCTACTCCAGCTCCTGATACTTGGAGCGGCGCAGCGGTCTCTGATAATTCCCAGCACGCTTCGAGCACGAGCTCCGCTGCTGCAACTGCGCCCGCGCCTGTGCCGGTCAGTGCCAATACGACTGCTCCGCCTCCAAAAAAGGGATCAAGCCCGGTTCCACAAGTGCGGTTTAATCAGGAAGATCTTCGGGAAGCGATTGAAATTGTCCGGCAGTTGGATCCGCCGGGTGTGGCCTGCCGCGACCTCCGCGAATGCCTGCTTTGCCAATTGCATTTTCACCAGACGCAGCTTGAAAAAAATGGGAATGGCGCAGCCCAGGCGGTCAATGATGCGATTGCGCTTGTCGACCAGCATCTGCGCGCCTTACAAAACAAGCAATACAAGGAAATTTCCCGCGCCATCAACCGGCCGGTAGAGGCCGTGCAGGCCGCCCTGGGGTACATTCGCACACTCGATCCGCGACCTGGCCTGCGCTACAACATTGTGCAGCCGCGCCTGATTGAGCCTGATGTCGCTTTTGTGAAGCATGGCGACGAGTGGCTGGTCATGATGAACGACGACGATGTGCCCACGCTGCGATTGAATCCGGCATATCGCAAATTGCTGACTCGCGATGGCAACGACCGCGACACGCGCAATTACGTCAAAGAGCGCTTTAAGAGCGCCATTCAGCTGATCAAAAACATCGAACAGCGCAAGCAGACCATTTTGAAAGTTTGTTATTCGATTGTGCTCCGGCAACGAGATTTCCTCGAAAGAGGTATCGACGAGCTCAAGCCGATGATGATCAAGGAAGTGGCGGAAGAAATTGGCGTCCATCCTTCCACCGTGAGCCGCGCGGTGGCCAGCAAATACGCGCACACTCCTCAAGGCGTTTTCGAGCTACGTTACTTCTTCAGTGAAAGCGTCAACGGGCCTGAGGGCGGGAATACATCGCTGCTCATCCTGAAACGTCGAGTCAAGAAACTTATTGAAGATGAGGATCCCAGCAAACCGCTTACCGACGAACAGATCACCCGCATTCTGCAGTCTCAAGGCATTCAGGTAACTCGCCGCACCGTTGCCAAGTACCGCGAAGACATGAAAATTCCCAGTACTCACCAGAGAAGAGTTAAGAAATAAGTAAGAAGTAAGATTTCAGAATGCAGAAGTAAAATCGCAGAATTCAGAATGCAGAATTCAGATTTGAAAGCATCTGGTCCTGTGTTCTTCAGTGTTTTTAAATCTTCTATCTTCAATCTACAATCTGAACTGGTTCCATTCTGCATTCTGACCTCTAACTTCTGACTTCGATTATCGGAGTATCCATGAGCGTGGAATACACGGGCAGGCATTATGAAGTTACGGCTGCTGATCGCAGAGAAGTTGAATCCGGCTTAAGCAAGATCAAGAAAATTCTACGAGGCAATTTTGACAGCAAGGTGGTTCTTGCAGTTGAGAAGCACCGGCACAAAGCTGAAATTACTATCAATTCCCGAGTCGGCCCGCTGGTTGCGTTGTCCCAAGCCAAAGACATGCGAGCGGCCATTGGCAATGCCTTGGAACACCTGGAAAAGCAAGCGCTCAAAAACAAGACCCGCATCATCACAAAAAAGCGACGCAATCACACAGCCAGGGATCTCGAAGCCGCACTACCGGAAGAAAAAGTTGCTGCGGCCGCAGTGTCTTCAACAGTATCGATCGTGGTTCACAAATTTCCGGCATTCGAGAAATCCACAGACGTTCATCTGCTCCGTTCGGACGATGCCGTCGCGCTCCGTCCCATGACTCTCGAAGAAGCAATCAAAGAGGCCCATTTTCGCGACCGTGACGTTTTTGTCTTCCGTGATCCTAAAGGCAAGCTGATGATTCTCCACCGCACCCGCGACGGCAAAATGGAGCTGATCGAGGCCCCTTAAAGATTGTTGTGTTGTTGAACTCCGGATCGCGAGTTCATTCTGGCGCAAAATCCGCGCCCTGCGGTACTCTGGGACAAGTGCAAACGGCAATTCCTCACAGAAGCAATTCCGCGACTTGCGGTTTCGTTGAACCCTCACCAAAACGGCCGTTTCACCAATCCATTCTTTTCATCGTTCTTGTGGCTTTTGCGCTAAGGCTCGCAGTGATTGTTATCGGCCACACCTACCGCATCAATCCGTTGCGCGATCATTTTCAGTTCGGCTGGGAAATGGGACGAATCGCTCGCTCCATCATCCATGGGCAGGGCTTCAGTTCTCCGACCGATCTGAACACCGGGCCCACGGCTTGGGCTGCACCGGTTTATCCCTATGTCATTGCGGGTGTGTTTAAGGTTTTTGGCTTATACACTCGGGCGTCGGCGTTTGCGATGCTGGTGTTCAACAGTCTTTTTGCGTCGCTTACGTGTTGGACGATTTACCTGGCTGCTAGCCGCATTTACAACGAGCGTGTCGGCCGCGCCGCTGC
>QHZX01000479.1 GCA_003224835.1 Acidobacteriota bacterium
GAGACTGCCGCTGCCTCCGTGTTTTAGCGGTTCGAGACCCGGTGAATGCCGGGTTTCAATTCTCAATCCTGCCCAGCACTCAAACAGCGCGGCTCCGAGTCCCAGTGCTTGCAGCGCACGGCTCTTGTTATTTCCCATGAGCTCAAGCATGCCGACCGCAGCCGATAATCCCGACATTCCAAAATGAATGGGAAGGTCCCCGGCATTTTCATTCCAAGCCGGAATGGCGGTTGCGCCAATCAGCACGCCGGTGTAATTGGAGAAGGGAAGTCCAAACAACAGCGATGCCGCTTGCCCTGCTTGCTCGATCACGCGCACCGGGAAGGAATCTCCGAAGCGATCGGTTAGAAATTGCGCGAAAGCTGCCGCGGAGGTGGCTGCAGAAAATCCCACGAGTGTCCACACGCCCATGGACATGGCGCTCTGTGGCTTGAAGACCCGCAGCATATTAAGAAACCGCGCGGGCCGTCCTAAATCAGAAATCAGTAGTGCGGGAGAGATCACTGAGCCAGCCGCCGCGATCCATCGTGCATCGCGCACCAGCTTGCGCTCAGCACCTGTATAGTTGGCCACGGCTCCAACAACCGCTGCCGCGCCAGCAGCACCGCCAACAAAAAAATAAAGCGGGATCTCCCAAGTCCACGAAGGTTCCTTGAGCAGCGGGATTCCGTAATACCCGGTTTCTGGCGACGCCATCGGAAACGGCGCGCCTCCCGGCCGCACACCTTCGGCTGCTACTTTGCCGGTGCTCTTGGCCTCGCGCCGAATTTCGATCAGCCGCCGCTCACTCGACTCATCTGGAGTTCTCGGCGTTATGCGTGCAGAATCACTCATCAATTTCCTTTGCTGGTGTGGAGCGGGCGCCCTCGCCCGCTATTACTGTTTTTTTACTACTCTGTCATTCCGAGCGAAGGAGTCATTCGCATTCGCGAATGATCCTCACAGTCGAGGAACCTGCCTTTCTGAGGAAAGGTTCATCCTCGTCTTCCATTCCCATCCATCATAAACGCCGCAATCGCCCCACCCAGCAGCATCAGCGCGCCAATCGCTGACGACCGCCATGCTTTCTGCAAATACACGGTCGGCACTTCCGGGTTCGGCGGCAGATTGTATTGCCGTGGATCACCGCGCACGATGAACATCGCATGTGTCCCGCCGACACTCGTGTCCGACGCGTCGTAGAACTGTATGTCTTGCATTCCCCGGTCTTTGAGTTGCGCGATCCTCTTCTCTGCATCCTGCCGAAGCTCGCCGATCTCGCCAAATTTAATCGACTCCGTCGGACACGCCTTTGCGCAGGCCGGCTTCAATCCAACTTTTTGCCGGTCATAACAGAAGGTGCACTTGAACGCCCGGCCGTCACTTTCGTGACGCTCGACAACTCCGAACGGGCAAGCGACCACGCAATATCCGCAGCCGTTACAAATGTCCGGTTGAACGAAGACGCCGCCGAATTCCGTGCGCACAATCGCGCCCGTGGGACACGCCTCGAGGCACCCAGCATTCTCGCAATGTTTGCAAACGTCAGACGAAAAAGACCACGAATTCATCTCCGGAGCGTTGCCACCAAACCCCGGTTCAGGTGTCTGCTCCACAAACTTCACATGCCGCCAGGTCTGGGCGCCGACTGCACCAGTGTTGTCGTACGAAATGCGACCTCGCAAGCCTTGCAGCCGATGCACAACGTCGAGTCTGTTAAGAAAGCTGTTATCGCCATTTTCAACTCGTCATTCTGAACAAATACATGAAACCTGTCATCCCGAGCGAAGACGAACAATTCGCTTGCAAGTTGTTCTGCGGAGTCGAAGGACCTTGCGCTCGTTCAAATCGCTTACAAGGGTCCCCCGAACTCATATCGCGGCCTTTTGTCGACGGTGATTTCTTCTCCCCGGCCGCACATTGCACACCAGAGCTTTGGTTTCCATAATTCGCACATTCGGCTCTTCGCTCACCGCTAATAGATCGTTCACGACGTCGCCCTTTGCCATTCCCTTGTATCCCCAATGATAAGGAATCCCAACCTGGTGAATTTTCTTTCCGTCGATCCACACCGGGCGCATCCTGCGCGTGACAGCCACTCGAGCCTCGACCTCCGCCCGTGGCGTCGAAATCGTGGCCCAGTCGCCGTGCTCCAATCCAATTTCGTCTGCTAACTCTGGAGAAACTTCCGTGAACAGTTCCGGTTGCAACTCCGCCAGATGTGACAGTGTCCGCGTCATCCCACCCGCCGTGTGTTGCTCCGTCAGCCGATATGTTGTGAGCACAAACGGGTATTTTGGATCGCCCGGCGAATTCACATAGGGATTATCCGGCCGTTCTTTCTTCTGCGCCGCCGGATTTTCCTGCTGCTTATATAAAGGATTGTGAATTGGCGATTCGAGCGGCTCATAATGCGTCGGCAGCGGCCCATCTTTCAAACCGCTGGCAACAAAAATCCATCCCACTCCATCTGGATGCAAGGTAAACGGACGGGCTCCGCCTAATGCTTCTACTCCTTTACCTTTTTGCAAATTATCGGGAGTATTTGGTGCGAGGTCTTTTTTGTAGTCCGCGTTATCGAGACCGCCCCACTCTTTCTTCTCCGCGTTCCACCACACCAGCTTCTTGCGCTCGCTCCAAGGAGTTCCATCGGGCTTCGCCGACGCGCGGTTATAAATGATTCGGCAGTCATTCGGCCACGCAAATCCCCAGCCATGCCCGAGCAAATCTTTAGGCTTGCGCTCCAGCGCGCGATTTCGTCCTTGTTCAGGAAACACGCCGCAGTAAATCCAGGCACCGCAGGATGTCGAGCCGTCGTTCTTCAGATCTTGAATATGGCCTAACAATGTTCGGTTTTGATCCATTTTTTGATTTTTTCTCTGTTGCGGTTCCTTTGCGTCACTCTGTGATTGAGCTTTTTTATAGCCGTTGATCTCTTTCAGTACCGCCTCCGCATCTGGATCTCGATGTTCGCCCTGGACCGGATAATCCCACGTGAGCGCATTCAATCCGGCATTCCTGGGCCGTATATCGTTCTTGGCTTTCGCTTTTATGCGCCGCCCGAGGTGGTACATAAACCAGGTTTCGCTGCGCNNNCTTTTTCAGCGGTTCCGGCGGCAGGGAAGAGAAACACTTCCGTTGCAATCGTCTTCGGATCCATCTCCCCGCGCGCAACCTCCGGCGAATCCAGCCAGAATGAAGCCGTCTCGGTTTCCACCATGTCGCGCACTACGAGCCACTTCAGCTTCGACAACGCACTACGCTCTAGCCGTCCATTCGAGGCGCCCACCGCCGGGTTCTGCCCCATCACGAACAGCCCTTCCATCTTTCCGTCTTGCATGTCTAACCAGTAGCCGAAATGGGAGTGATCGCCGGTCACGCGCGGTAGCCAATTGAATCCCCAATCATTTTCTTTAGTCGCAGCGTCGCCGTAATAAGCCTTCATCAAGCTGATGAAGTACGCATCGAAATTTGCCCACAGCCCCGTCGAAGCTTTGTGTTTTTTGATGTAGTCCGAAAAGTTGTTCGCATCCGCCTCGAAGAATGGCATTGGCAAATAACCCGGCAGGATGTCATAAAGCGTTGGCACATCCGTCGAACCTTGAATCGACGCATGTCCGCGGAGTGCAAGAATTCCGCCGCCCGGGCGCCCGATATTTCCCAGCAGCATTTGCAGAATCGCCGCAGTGCGAATGATTTGCACGCCTTTTGAGTGCTGCGTCCATCCCACCGCGTAGCAGATTGCTGCTGTTTTTTCTGGTCCCGAAGCCGAACTGAAGATCTCCGCAACTTTCAGAAACACGTCTTTCGGAACTCCGCAATATCGCTCGATCATCTCCGGCGTGTAGCGCGAGAAGTGCCGCTTCAATACTTGAAAAACGCATCGCGGATCTTCAAGCGAAGTGTCGGACTCAAACTTGTTTGCTTCCTGAGCTTCGCCTCCGCGATCTTTGCCGTGCCCACCGCCAGCCGCAGCGTGACCTGGTTTCTGTCCTTTGCCGCCACCCTTCACCGGTGCGCCGCGATAAAGCCAGCTCTCCGGGTCATATTGTTTCTTCTCCGCATCCCAGCCCGAGAAGAGTCCATCTAAATCTTCTGTATCTTTGAAATCATCGCGTAGCAGAGTCGCAGCATTGGTGTAGTTCACAACGTACTCGCGAAACTCCTTATTATTTGCGAGCACATAATTAATCATCCCGCCCAGGAAGATGATGTCGCTGCCGGCGCGCAGCGGAACCCAAATATCCGCCATTGCCGAAGTTCGCGTGAACCGCGGGTCCACATGAATGACCTTCGCACCACGCTCGCGCGCTTCCATCACCCACTGGAAGCCCACCGGATGGTTCTCCGCCATCGACGATCCCATAATCAGGATCGCGTCGGCATTACTCAGGTCTTGTTGCGCAGTGGTGGCGCCGCCCCGTCCAAAGCTTGTGCCCAGACCGGGCACGGTGGAGCTATGTCATATACGGGCCTGGTTGGAGATGCACACCATTCCCAAGCCGATGGCGAAAAGTTTTTTGATCAGATAATTTTCTTCGATGTCGAGCGTAGCGCCGCCGAGGTGACCGACCGCCTTGGTCTGCATTATGAGGTCGCCACTTTTTTCATCTTTGTCCTGGAAGGTGCGCTCGCGCGAATCCCACAGCCGATCGGCAACCATATTCATCGCGATTTCGAGATCGAGGTCTTCCCATTTTGTGGAATACGGCCGGCGATACTTTATTTTTTGCAGCCGTCCGGGATGGGTGTGCAGTTCAAATGTGTCCGCGCCTTTCGGGCAAAGGCGCCCACGCGAAATCGGCGACTCGGGATCGCCTTCAATCGAAATCAGCTTGCCGTTTTTGTGGAATGCAAGCTGGCCGCAGCCCACGCCGCAGTACGGGCAAATCGATTTGGCGACCTGTGCTCCGTCGGTCTTGGGACGCAAGTTGCGCGTCCGCTCCGACATGGACTCAACACCGTTGCCGTTCGCACCAGTTTTGATCTGCTGAATCAGTGGCCAGCGGGAGAGTAGCTCGGTGAGCACAGTTTGCCTCCTTACTTGCAGGACATGAGGGACTGCTTAGCAAACTTAGACGATGGTAACAGAGGTGGAAGTTGCCGGTGTGACGGCAGAATTGCATTCGAAGTGAGAATTCTCTGATGCGCGAGTGGCACAAACTGAACGCAAGGTCCTTCGACTGCTGAATCAATTCGCAAGCGAATTGATTTCCTGCGCTCAGGATGACAGAGTTGGAGTGGGCGCGACATGGCTGAAGCGGTGCGATCGCCGCTCATAAGAAGCCAGTCTGTGTCATCCCGAACGGACGCGCTGGTGCGTGCGA
>QHZX01000480.1:0-3312 GCA_003224835.1 Acidobacteriota bacterium
AGATACGTGAAGGCATCATGGTCCCGCTGATACACGCCGGTGTACTCACGAAGAGCTCTCTCATCCGCGGTGCGAGTAGCAGGAGGCTGAGGCGTCCACCTTGCTATCGGCACAACGGCAACCGTAATGAGCGCCGCGCAACAGAACAGCCCGCGAGTTAAAGCTCTTCTATCCATTTCAACTGTGTTACCGCAGCGGCATTCTACGCCGTCTCGTGTGAGGTCTGCTCTGCAAAAACGGTCCGACTGATTGGCCGAGCTGGCAAGCACTCAGACGGCTCGAACTCCCGATCAAGCGCCTACTGGCGTCAGGATTTCGAGTTCATCGAGCTGCACCCATCGCCTGCCGCTGCCAAGAGGTCTCCTCGCATGATGACAACGACTTTGCAAAAAGAAAGCGGCTCCCGGTGTGGGAGCCGCGTATCGTAACTGCAATTTATGGGCTACTTAATTTTATCCCCGTGCTCATCCGCCTCGTCGCTCTGCACGATGCTTCCGGCAGCAGGACCGGAACCACCTTTGCCCGGATGATCGGGAATCGTGACTGGCACTTCAGCAACGTTGTTCTCGTAATTAGACTCTGGCAATTGGTGACAAACGCCAGGATGGTTCGGATCAGCATATCGGCAGGGCTCGCCATTCTGAGGAACGAATCCCGGATTCACGGTGATGCGGATAATGTAATTGCCGGGTGGCACAACTGGCTGACCGTCGCCACCGTCGAGAACAAAATACTGCCCGCCTAGGAAAAACCTGTAGGTATCGGCCCATCCAGAACTGATCCCCTGATTACCAGGGATACCAATAGCGCCGCAGGAACGGAATTCGTGATTCTTGGGCGGAACGCCGTCGAGCCAGTCCGGATTGGGATCAGTATCGAGCATGCAGAAGCCTTTTTTTGCTGCTTTCCAAACTGTGCCTGTTTGAGGGTCTATGAGCTGGTACAAGGCATAGTGTCGAAAATGATAGTGATGGTGGCACGTCGCGAACTCGTAAAGTCCGTCGTTTGCGGCAACATGAGCGTTCGGATCGCCGAGCGCGATGTCCGCATTTCCTATATTAGGCGTCATCACGGTGAACCGAATGATCCTGTGTGTACCCGGTGTTATGCCGCCTTCTTCGACGCTGCACAACGTGGCGTCGAGCTTTTCGTCGCGCACGACCCACTGCTGGGCGAGCTTATCGCCACGCACAATGAGATCGGGCATAGGCGTGTTGTTGGACTGCGCGTGGAGCGGCATGTGCAAGCTCAGCGCGATTGCTGCTGTCGATATGAAAACTAGCGAGCCGACCAGGGTTTTGCTGGCCCAGATTGTTTTACGTTGCACGCAAGTGTCCTCCTGAATGAGCAAAGTGGGCAGCTACTATATCCCGCCTGCTCTGAAAATCAAATTCTTTGGAAGCAATTTGATCGAAAGCGAAATGTGTGCACGCCTGCAGTGAAGAGGATGAACAGTTTCCGCTCGCCGTTTCGCAGAAGCTGAACCGGCGTTCTTTTCCCGATACTGAACTCTTTCTATTGAAAGCGAGATGAACGCTTTAGTGGCGGGATGACGCGGGAGCGTGCTGCACGCCTTGCTGCACACAAATGGAGTATTTCAGCACAACTCAGGAGTCGCTAACTCCAACAAATACTCGAACGTCGGTGTGTACGAATCGGGCAAGGTAGAATTAGCAAACCGCCGCCTTAAACCATCTGCGCGCTGATCTCAGCGCGCGTCATGACAGCAGCGCTTGCACCGGAGAATCGTAACCAAGGGAAAAGAAGTGTAAGGCCGCGCAAGCGCACAACCTTTGGGCCACGGCCAGAAATTTGATAATCTCGCCTAGCTGTTCCCCAGAGTGGGATGCGCAGCCTTGCTTTCCCTTTGAAATCAATCAGGACCGAGCTTTCGTTTCGCTTTGATCCTTATAAAGAAGATGAAGGTTCATTCGCGAATTTCGGGCCGAGCGAACTCAGCGCTGCCAGCGAATAGCCGCACAGAAAGTAAAGGAAAACCCCCTGCCGCTACGCGCAGAAGGGGTTTTCGTTGAGTAGAGTGCCGGTGCTTCAGCCAGCGAGGCTCACGTTGAAGATGTAGCCGCCGAGCGTTGTAACTGCAGCGAGTCGAAGTGTGAGACAAACGTGATTCGTAACGGCGACAAGCTCGGCGAATCGCGCGCGCGACAGGTTAAGGGTTTATTTCTCCAGGTAGTCAGTTTGCCATTTCCCGATGCCGGTTAACTGAACGACAACGGGGCGATCGGGCGCTTCGATAAAATGAGGGATCCCGGACGGAATGAGCACGAAAGTGCCGGGCCCGTAGGCCTTCAGCTTCGCTTGGTCGAATTTCGTTCCTTCGCCCACATACCAGGTGCCTTCGATCACTGTGGCCAGTTCGTTCGATCCAGGTGCCACCCTGGCTGGAGTCGCCGAACAGGTGCGCTCGCTGCCGACCATCGTGGTAGTAGGGCGGCGTAAACCACCGTACCTCATTCGCGGTTAGCGCGACAATTTCCTTCTTGTTCCCTGCGGCCGGGTTTGTTGCCCATGCGACTGCCGCAACGATTGTCGCAATGACTGTGACCCTGCCAGCGGCTGCAGAAAGTACTCTCTTCATCTCTTTTCTCCTCTCCCAAAACTGTTGGGGTTCACAACCGACATGCTGTGCGATAGCTGATCCCATGCTCCTGAATCATTCTCATCCTGGTTGCGGTCATGTTCTGATCGCACTGGTCTGAAATAGTTGTGCACCACGTGGTGCGCGACTTTGTGTCCGAGTATCAACCCCTGCTCGACAGAGTTCCGATAGTGGAATCCCGCGTAGATGCGTGCCCATCCCACCTCGCTCTGCCAGTCGTGAATATTGTCAAAGTTGTGAGTAGTATTCGTTACTGGACTAAAAAGGGAAATCTGCAAATTTGGGGTCCCGAAATAACTCTTGAGCGTGTCTGCCACTGCTCCGGTGGTGCATCCGTGTGCCGAGGGATATTCCGGATGGTTGGGCGTCGCCGCCAGCGGTGTCCAGGCTGGATCAGCCGCCGTATCTGGATTGCCGTCGAGATCGCCATTGGGGATTGCCGTCACTGGCCGCCAGAAGCTGTAGTGATACTTCGCGTTCCAGCAGCCGATGGTGGCATCGGCCGAGGCTGCATATACCATCGCCAATAATCGCGCCGAAGCTGCAAGACTCAGGTTAAACTCAACGGCTTTTGCGCGCAGCATGCGGCCGTACTGAGCGGTCGAGTGTTCCGTCCAAAAAAACGCAATCTCCGTTTGTTCGGGCGTCCTTACCGAGCTGTCCTTGGCCCCGAGTGTCTTCACCTGGTTGTA
>QHZX01000480.1:3325-5013 GCA_003224835.1 Acidobacteriota bacterium
GAAGAAATTGCCCTGGATCATCAAGAGTGAACGGTTGCATCTGTCCCGCCCATGGTGTCGCGGGTGAGAGGAAGCCCGGAGGTGTCGGAATCCAAACCGCCGGAACCACAGTCGATGGAAAACCGTAGGGCACATTGGCTCCTCGCCCATCGTTTGCCCGCAGCGTGAGCAAAGTGACTGCTGAGACAAATCCCACGCTCTGTCCGTCAGTTCTTGCCGGACCATTTGGGATAGAGGCGATGCCAACTAGGGGATCATCGTACTGGGTATCTAGATAGCGCTTTTGATCCGGGAACAGGCGTATCAGTGTTTGATACGCAGCTTCGATCGCTGCCGCATCGGCGGAAGCGCCCGCTGGAGCGGCGAGGGAGTATTTGTATGGTTCGAAACTTCCATCGATTGCATTTACCGCGTTGTACACCGCCAATTCCACATAGGCGACGTAAATTGCCGTGGTACTTCCACTCGTTGAGCCTGGTGCAACCTTGCTGGCGCGGGCTGCCGTGATTGCGATATTGTTCCAATTTGTCACGGCGTTCTGCGCACTTGCGCCTGTGACAATCGACATCACGAGTAACCCAATCTTCGGCAGCAAACTCAAAACTTTGCTCTTCATTACAGACCTCCAAATCTGAGTAATGGCGCGCAGTCTTGAGCAGTGTGGCCGCGTCAGACAATGCAGCTTGAGTCAAGAGCGGATAAAGGTTTGCTGAACTTCTAAGTTGCTGCAGTAGTTGCTTGTTAGCCGTGAATGGCGCATCATGCTCAACGCCAATTCACCATCCCATGCGGGGAAGTTACGGCGCAGGAATTCCATTTCGGCGAGTTCACGCTCGATCAGTCTCGTTATCGGCTACAACGTGGCGAACGCCAGCTGCGTTTGGAAAAACTGCCTATGGAGTTACTCATCCTGCTGGTTCAGCGGCAGGGGGAATTGGTTTCCCGGGAAGAGATCGCTGGCCGCCTTTGGCGCAAGGACGTCTTTGTCGATATCGATCACAGCATCAACACGGCTGTCCGCAAGATCCGCCTCGTGCTGCGCGATGATCCTGAGAGACCTCGGTTTGTAGAAACCGTCGTCGGCAAGGGATATCGCTTTGCCGCCCCAGTCACTCACAACAATGGCTCGTCCGAGACTACACTTTTTGCAAAGAAGACCCTTTCATCACACGGAATCGCGGAACCTGCAGTTCCAGTCGCGCAAAAGAAACGTCTTTCTACCCGCCTGATACTGCTGCTGGGAGTCGCAGCACTGGCTGTAATCGTCATTATTCTTCTGGTAACAAATCGCAGCGGTGCTAAAGTCACCAGCTCGTCAGCTATCAAGTCACTGGCAGTGTTGCCTTTGAAAAATCTCTCTGGCGACCCGAAACAGGAATACTTGGCCGATGGAATGACCGAAGCTGTTATCGGACGCCTCGCGGGAATCCATGATCTGCGTGTGATTTCCCGCACATCGGTGGTGCGTTTCAAGGACACGCAGCTCTCGGTGCCGGAGATTGCCAGAATGCTCGCTGTCGATGCTCTGGTCGAAGGATCCATAATCCGGGAGGGCAGCCGGATCCGCGTCCATGCGCAGTTGATTCGGGCCGCAACCGACGAGCACTTTTGGTCGGAGAGCTACGATCGCGAGCTGCGAGACGTTCTTTCGCTCGAGAGCGATGTGGCGCGATCCATCGCGCGAAAAG
>QHZX01000480.1:5034-5972 GCA_003224835.1 Acidobacteriota bacterium
TAAAGGCCGCTTCGCTTATGACAAAAACTACAACCGAGGGCCGGCCGGTAAGGCAGGCCTCGAGGAGAGCATTCGATATCTCGAGGAGGCGATAAAGAAAGACCCGTCGTTCGCGCCTGCGTACGTTGGCTTGGCAACCGCCTACCGACGACTGGGCGCAGTTTTTGTCGGCGCTCCACCCAACGAAACCCGTCCAAAGGTGATTAGCGCGGCTCAGAAGGCGCTGGAGCTGGATCCAGAGCTTGCCGAAGCGCACGCCAGGCTGGCAGACATATATCAGCAAACGTTCCGCTGGAGCGATGCCGAAGCTGAATTGAAGCGGGCCCTTGAATTAAAACCGAACGACGCTGCTACGCACCGCACATTTGCAACCTGGCTGCTCTCCCAGGGGCGTACGGAGGAAGCAGTTGCCTGGTCCCGGCGAGCGCGCGAGTTGGATCCGTTCGGGATCAGCGCCAATACCCTCTGTTTGCACCTCTTCGAGGCTCGTCACTACGATGAGGCAACGGATGAATTGCACAGCATCCTCGCCTTACGGCCAGACGACGCTGAAGCCCTGTGGTATCTCGGGATTACGCTGATCGCTAAGGGTCACCCTGAGGAGGCGATCCCAGTGTTGGAGAAAGCGGTTTCTGTTTCCGACGGTAGTCCACCCGTCGTTGGACATTTGATTAGGGCGTACGCCTTCGCCGGGCGACGCGCTGACGCGCTTCGGCTGCTTGCGGAACTGAAAAGAAGAAGACAGGCAGGCTACGTTCCTACCGCTGCCTTCGTGAACGCCTACTTGGGACTTGGCGACTACGACAAAGCATTTGCCTGGTTTGAGGAGGAATACAAGGAGCGGACAAACTCGCTGCAATTCCTGAAAGTACATCCTTTCTATGATCCCGTGCGCGAGGACCCCCGTTTTAAGGATCTAGTCCGGCGCGTCGGACTGA
>QHZX01000481.1 GCA_003224835.1 Acidobacteriota bacterium
CCAGCAAGCTCATGATCTCCCGTCAGGAAGCCGACGCATTCCGTAATACTGCCGAGAACCTCAAGCAACTTTCGAAGTCCGCACACGCGTAGAAGCCCGCGAGACCCACCCACATTCGGGCTTACAATAATCGAGACACTCGACATTGCTATGCGTGCTCGATTCCATCTTATTTTGACCGTTGGGCTGGTCGCGATGGTCGCCCCGCTGATGTTTGTACTTCCATCCCCGGCACAGCAGGGTACGAAGCGACTGATCATGAAGGACGGCTCTTACCAGGTAACAACCAAATGGGAAATTCAAGGCGATCGGGTGCACTATTTCAGCGCAGAGCGCAACGAGTGGGAGGACGTTCCCAACTCTCTGGTGGACTGGCAGGCTACTGACCAGTATGAAAAAGATCGGGCTGCCGGGAAAATGTCTCCGGAGGCGATTCAACTCGAAAAAGAACTCCAGGAGCAGCGCGCAGAAGACGAATTGAGATCGCCGCATGTCGCGCCCGGCCTGCGTCTTCCTGAAGAAGGCGGGGTCTATGCGCTGGATACTTACCTGACTGAACCGCAGTTGGTTCCGCTGGACCAGACCGGAGGCGAAGTCAATCGTCACACCGGCCACAATGTCTTGCGTGGGGTTATAAATCCAGTCGCTGGCTCTAAGCACACCATCGAGCTGCCTGGCGCAAACTCCAAGCTGCAAATTCACTCAACGCTGCCAACTATCTACATTGACCTCGATGCGGGCCAACCAGAAGACCAGCCGGAGAGCGCAAAGAAGCCCGCCTCCGAACTTCCGTGGGACCGATTTCGCATCGTGCGTGCGCAGGTGAAGAGCGATAAAAGGATCATGGGAGAAATCAAGATTGCGGTGTATGGAAAAGCCAGTCAAGAAGAGCAAATCATTCCTGCCGATGCCGAGCAACTTGGGGAAGGATGGATAAAGCTCACCCCCAAGGCTCCGCTGCAGCCGGGCGAATACGCTGTTGCCGAGCTACTGGGAAAGCAAGGTATGAACAGCTACGTTTGGGATTTCGGCGTTCATCCCGAAGCTCCGGCGAATATGTCGGTGATCAAGCCAGAAACTTCGCAGAAGAAATCGCCCGAGCCACTGGATGATACAGAGAAGCTGAAGAAGCGTGAGTAGCGCGGCATTGACCACAGCTTCGGCTGAGAATTAGACTACAAGCTCCTTCTGACGAGCTCTCGATTGTGAAATCCTATCGCCTAACCCGAGATCTTCTTGCCGATATCGAGCAAGCACTCGCCGAAAATCGCCCTTCCTTTCATGAATCTCCGCTGGAAAAAGTGGCCGGGCTGCTGGCTGAAGGCCGGCACTATGGCTGGGTCGGAATTTATCTGACGCTCGAAAAGCCGCAAGCGACGCCGCTGCTGCAAAACACCGTCCATCCGGCTGAGTTTGCAGCTTCAGGGACACGCAAAAAAGTTATTGTCACCATGAAAATTGCGGGGCGGGAGATCGGATTCTTGAACGTGGAGAGCAACCGCGAAAACGCATTCGGCTCTGACGAGCGGGTGCTTCTCGAACGCGTTGCCGGCCTGCTGGCTAAATTCCTTACCGGTCCGGGAAAATATCTGGTGCGCAAAGCCGGCCAACCAGAACCCACTCCACGCGCGGCAGCCGCTGCGTAGAGGGACTCGGTCCATACGCTACTGCTCACGCGCTCTTCTTTTCTTTCCCCTCTTTCGGCTCTGCCTTTTTTCGGTGCTGTTCGGCTTTGAAGGAATCAGGCACGAACCGACCGAGCTCTCCCTGCACCTTCGTCTTCAACGATGATGCGTAGATGTGATCTTTGCTCGCCATCAAGGCCTCATAACCCTGGCGTGCAACTTCCCTCGGGTCGTTGGTGTATTTACCTTCGGATCCTACTTCGGTGTTGTCCAATCCTGCGCGATGGAAAAAGTCAGTGTTCGTTGGTCCGGGCTGAAGCGCGGTTACCGTTATGCCAGTGTCCTTTAATTCATTGCGCAATGCTTTTGCGAATGACAGGTCGAAGGCTTTCGTTGCCCCGTATACCGCCTCCAACGGAGCGGGCATCGCCCCCGCGACCGAGGACGTGATCAGGACTTTGCCTTCTCCGCGTGCGACCATCTGTTTCAGCACCCGTTTTGCCAGGTCGACAACCGACGTCACGTTCAACTGGATCATCTTCAGTTCTTCGTTCTCTCGCCAGAGTTGCTCAACGCCTTCGTACGTGGAAAGATCACTCTGGACCGTGATCACTTCGAATCCAAGACTCTTCAGATCGGAGGCTGCGCGTTCGAGTCTCTCGCCACTCGAATTAATCAGCAGATCGTATCCGTTCTCCCCGAATACCCGCGCCAGCTCATAACCAATTCCGCTGGAAGCTCCTGTAATTACAGCAAATTTTTCCGCCATCACTTCCCTCCGCTCTATTTGTACGCACGTCGATTTAGACGCGCGGTAAGGAGTGGAGTTTGCTCTCTCGCGCTCGCAATCGAGAGCGGCCCAACTTGCCCGGAAACGCGGCTTTTCACCACCATAAGGTAAAGTAGATACAGCGGCATTTCTCATGGGAAGGAAGATCATTTGAGTTCAGGTATTCGCAATATCGCGATTATTGCGCACGTTGACCACGGCAAGACCACGCTGGTTGATGCCATGCTGCGGCAGAGCGGCACATTTCGCGCCAATGAAGCCGTCGTCGAACGCGTAATGGATTCGAACGAACTGGAGCGCGAGCGCGGCATCACAATCCTCGCCAAGAACACGGCCATCTTCTACCACGATGTGAAGATCAATATTGTAGATACCCCTGGGCACAGCGACTTCGGCGGCGAAGTTGAACGCGCGC
>QHZX01000475.1:0-1482 GCA_003224835.1 Acidobacteriota bacterium
GCGAAGTTACAAAGAAGGTCTGGGCGCACATAAAGAAGCACAAGCTCCAGAACCCACAGAACAAGCGTGAAATCCTCGCCGACGATAAATTGCAGCCCATCTTTGGCAGCAAAAAATTGGACATGTTTCAAATGACTAAGGCGGTCAACAAGCATTTGAAATAACGCGGAACGACCGCGGGCCTACGGGAAGTCGGGGATTCGAGACATCGCCTGCGACTCGAGATTAACGCGAACTGGCCCTGCTCACCGATTTCAACGTCGCGTGAGTAGTTCAGACCGGAGTTGATCGGCGATAGTTTCACGGCGTCGGATTAGCTTGACCGACTTGCCATCGACCAGGACCTCTGCGGCCCTCGCGCGCGTGTTGTAATTCGAGGCCAGCGCCATTCCGTAAGCGCCTGCATCGAGGATGGCGAGCAGTTCTCCTTCGTTGACCGTCGGCAGCGTGCGTTCGCGAGCGAAAAAATCTCCCGACTCGCATATTGGACCGACCACATCCGTGATCTCCGGTTGGGCTTTGCGATCCTCGACGGGGAGTATCTGATGTTCCGCCTGGTAAAGCGATGGCCGGATCAGGTCATTCATGGCCGCATCCACCACCAAAAACTTCTTCTCACCATTTTTCTTGCGATAAAGCACCCGCGTCACCAGCACGCCCGCCGGACCTACAATTGACCGCCCCGGCTCAAGTAACACTTTAACCCTGAGCTCATTCAGCGGCCGCGTGATCGCACCTGCGTAATCGGTAATTGTGTTTCCAAAATCCCCGGACCCGCTGTAGTTAATTCCCAGCCCACCGCCGGCATCGACGTACTGCATTTTGTGGCCATCGTTCAACAATTGCCTCACCAGGTCCGCAACCCGCTCCATAGCAGCTTCGAACGGCGCCATCTGCGTAATCTGCGAGCCAATATGGACGCTCACTCCCGCTACCTGCAGATATTTCGATTGCGCCGCCCGCGCATATAACTCACGCGCCTCCGCAATCGGCACTCCGAACTTATGCTTCTGCAGCCCAGTCGAAATATAAGGATGTGTATCCGCAGGAACATCCGGATTAACCCTCCAGGCAACCCAAGCCTTCCGCTTCAGCTTTGCGGCACAAGCCGCAACCACTTCCATTTCGGAAGCGCTTTCCAGGTTAAACAGCAGAATGCCCGCCTTGAGCGCCGACTCAATTTCTTCCGCCGTTTTCCCGACTCCTGAAAAAACAACTTTCTTGGCCGCCCGCCGGTCTGCGCGCAGCACTCGTTCCAGTTCTCCGCCTGAGACCACGTCGAACCCGCAGCCCAGCCTACTGAGCAGTCGTAAAATGCTTATATTGGAATTGGCTTTTACCGAATAGCAGATGCTATGTCTGACGCCGCTGAAAGCCTTATTGAATGCTTCAACGCGCTTCCGAATAGTTTGCGAGGAATAAACGTAGAGTGGTGTGCCGAAGCGCTCTGCCAGCTGTCCCAGGTGAACCTGTTCGCAATGC
>QHZX01000475.1:1540-3410 GCA_003224835.1 Acidobacteriota bacterium
CACCTTGATTGCGACCACGGTCTGGTCGTCAAACGTTTCCACTTCGGATGCGTGCTCCGTCGCTGCCTTGAAGATGGATTTCACAATTGACTCAACCGGCTGCGAGGAGCACTCCGCGATGATCTTCTCCAGGCGCCTCCGTCCAAACAACTCGCCTGATCGGTTGGTGGCGTCCAGAATTCCATCACTGAAGAATACAAATATATCGTCGGGCTCGGCCTGAAAAACAAACTCGTCATATTCCGCGTCCTCAAACAATCCCAGTGGAAGCCCGGTGGCCTCAATCAGCTGAGTCTTGCCTTTGTGGCAATAAATCGGTCGGGGAAGGCCTGAGTTCGAGACTTGCAGGGTCAAGCTGGCGTCATCCCAGATGCAATAAATCAGCGACACAAACTGGGCATCAATGCGGCGTTCGGCCAGCGAATAGTTCACCGCCGTCAGCATCTCCGCCGGCGCCGGCTCCATGGGCGCGTGCGATCGTAAAATTCCAGCAACCAGCGCAGCATAAATTGCTGCCGGCGCGCCTTTGCCGCTCACGTCGCCTATCACCAATCCGAGTCGCGACTGCGAGTAGCTTAAGAAGTCATAAAGATCGCCGCCGATCGTTCGCGCCGGCCTGAACTTGGCCGCAATCTCCAGGTGCGCCAGCTGCGGAAGCGTCTGCGGCAATAACCGCATTTGTAACTCGCGAGCCATCGAGAGATCGCGCTCCAGTCGGCCTTCCTGACGTGCGATCTGCTCGTATAGCCGTGCATTCTCGATCGCGATCGCGATTTGCGCCGCCAACGTTGTGATCGTCCGCTGATGGTCTTCGGAAAAAAAGTTTTTCTTGGTGTGCTCCAGATCTAGCACGCCGATCACTTTATCTTTGTAGATCAACGGTACCGCCAGCTCTGAGCGCGTCTCCGGATTAGTTTCGATATATCGCGTGTCCTTCCGCACGTCGCTGACAAGGATGGCCCGCCGTTCTTCTGCCGCAGCGCCCACAATTCCTTTTCCAATCGGGATGTCGTTCTTCAGCAGAATGTTTTCCTGAAACCGCAGCGAGAACCGGTGCTGCAATTTTTCGCCCGCCGCATCGATCAGCAAAATGCTGAACATCTGGAAATCAATCAGCTGGCTTAGTAATTCGCCGACTCTCTTGAGCAATTCATCCAGGTTCAAAATCGACGTCAGCTCGCGCGCGATTTCATTCAGCAGCAAAAGCGTCTTCGTCTGCCGGCTCATGCGCGTGTACAAGCGGGCGTTCTCAATGCCGACCGCCATGCGTGACGCGATCAGCGTCAGCAGCCGTTTATGTTCTTCGGTGAAGTGATTCGGCAGTGGCGACTCAATATCGATTACGCCAATCACACGATTCTTGACGATCAGCGGCACCGCCAGCTCCGAACGCACGTTGGGGACAGCGGAGATATAACGCGCATCTTGGGACACATCATCCACCAGCACAGCCTCGGCGCGTTGCGCCGCTACACCGGTGACGCCCTCGCCGACTCTTACACGGATGCGATCTGCTGTCTCTTTGGAATGACCGACACTGAAGCGAAAATACAACTCCTGGGTTTTTTCATTCAGCAGCAGAATGCCGAAAATTTCGTAATCGATGACTTTGCGCACCAGTTCCGCCACCCGGCGCAGGGTGGTGTCGAGATCGAGCGTGGTGTTGACCACGTCCGCCACTTCCAGCAGCAGCGGCTCGATTCGCGATTGAACTTCAGCTTGAACGGCGCCCATTTCCACTGCTTCAATCATACAGTCAGAGCTGCTTGCGCCTGTCTGTTAGGCCTGAGAAATCTGTGGAATTGTAGTGCTAACTTGCGTTCCCGTCAGCGCCGTTGGGCAGTACGCAAATGTCGGCAAGGTTACGATA
>QHZX01000309.1 GCA_003224835.1 Acidobacteriota bacterium
GGACCAAATGACTCATAGCATAGACGAAGCGCGCAAGTTTATTGCCGTCCGATGCGTCGGTGTTCTCCTGATTTCGCATCGACCAATAGATTACAAGCGGCCTTCCAACAATATTTTCTTTGGGTACAAAACCCCAGTATCGGCTATCCAACGAGTCGTCGCGGTTGTCACCCATCACGAAGTAATTGCCTTCGGGAATTATGAGCTGGCCATTATCAACCATCTTTCTCATTTCCAGCCACCACGCCCCATTCAGGCCGGCAACCGGCAAATCGACTCGCGGAAAGTCATCGCGAAACTTGGCTTCGGCACCGCCGTCATTCGGCCGGGAATAGCGCACATAGGGTTCCACAAGCGCAGTTCCGTTCACGAACACTCGGCGGTTAACTAGCCTGATGTGGTCGCCGGGAACGCCAATCACGCGTTTTACGAAATGCTCGCTGGGGTGCACCGGGTAATGAAATACCACAATGTCGCCGCGCCGAATGTTGCGGTATGGCAGGAAGTGGTCCCAGAATACATCCTTTCCGAAGTGCAATTTGTCTACTAACAAGTAATCGCCGGTAAGCAGAGTGTTCTCCATCGACTCCGACGGAATCTGGAATGCCTGCACGATGAAAGTCACGACAAATACCGCAATCACGACGGTCCCAATCAGCGATTGCAACGATTCAGGCCAGCCGGAGTAACGATCAGCGTGTTTGCGAATCAGGTTCAACCTTCTACTCCATTGTTGGGCGGCAGGGAAGCGAGGTGTTCCAGCACTTGCCGGGCGGCTTCCTGCTCAGCGGTCTTCTTAGTAGCGCCTTGTGCCCGTCCAATAAATTCTACCTGGCCGCTCAGAGGAGATATTAATCGCGCTTCGATGGTGAATGTCTTCTGATGCTCTGGCCCAGACTCCTTTACCAACTCGTAAGCGGGCTGGGGACGTGCGATCGCTTGCAAAGTTTCCTGCAGTGCCGATTTGTAGTCTGTAACCTTCGCTGCTCTGCCAGTGGAAACGAATTCTTCGAGTTCGGGCAAAACAATCCTGCGAAGGACCAGCTCACGGGCAGGCTCGAGTCCCGCATCTAAAAAAACGGCGCCGATGACAGCTTCAAGAGCATCGACCAACAGCGCGGCCTTGTTGCGGCCACCACTTTTTTCTTCACCGCGTCCTAAGCGAAGGTATTTTCCTAGTTGCAACTGTTCGGCGACGCTAATCAGATGGTTCTTGCTTACCAGATGCGCCCGGAGTTTGGAGAGCTGCCCCTCGCTGAATTCCGGAAAGCGGCGAAACAATTCTTCTGTCGTCACTAGTCCCAAAACCGCATCACCCAGGAATTCCAATTGTTCGTTGTCGCGGGTGCGCTCACCGGATCCAGGCCGAAGCATCTCCGCCTCTCTGGCTTGAGAGCTGTGAGTGAGAGCACGTTCCAGCAATTCGGACGAAGCGAACACGTGCCCAATGGATTCCTCCAGGCTTGCCTGTTCTCTGATATGCGACGTCACCATTGAAATTATCCGTCAGTGGGCCGGCGAAGAAGGTGGATCTGGAGTGGCCTGATTCGAAGGAGTCGCCGACTGTGGCGGAGCCTGGTTCGGAGTTCCTGGCGCCACCACCGGTACAGTTGTTGCCGGGCGTGCACTGCCCCCGGCTTGAACCAATAAACGGTCACGCTCATTTCTCGCCATCCGGCCCAACGCTGTGCTTTCCTCCGTCAGTTCAACTGCGCGGTTCGCCTGATCTAGTCCCTCGGCATATTTCTTTTGCTGATCAAGCGCCAGCGCAAGCCGCAGAACGACCACAGGATCCGGATTGACTGCGTCCGCATCTATCGCATTGCGCAGCTTCACTTCCGCCTCGGGATAGTGCTCCTGCTTGTAATAGATGGTGCCAAGAATCGCTAAGGCGGTCGATCGCAGGTACTTCTTGTAAGCTTCAACTCTGTCCGGAGAAGTTCCCGCGGGAACTGCTAAATCGGTGTCCAACGTTTTCAGCGCGTGTGCAGCATACTCAACAACTTGTTCTGAGCGCTGCTGCCGGTCCAGGTCTGTCGGCCCGGTACGCTCTTCCAGAATTTCGGCAATTCCGATCAGAGCCTCGGGATCGTCTTTATCGATAGCCAGCACCTTGAATCCCATGCTTATCATCTTTTCCGGATTACCGGCATTCTGATAGCTGCTCATAGCAGCACGGTAGAGCAGGACGCGAACCTCGCTGGTGGGAAACTTGGCCGCGAAATCATCGGCAGCCCTTTCCATGGCCTCGGGGTTTTGCTCATTGGCGATTCCAACCTGATATGCCCTGTATTCCTCTCTGGTCCTGGTCTGAACCGGCGGTCGGGCCGCAGTTGGACTCCCCGCTTGCGGCGAGCTCGGTAATGCAGGTGCCGTCGCCGAAGACTGCACTTGCGCAGCCATGAGGTTCGCCGTCAGCAGGGTCAGGAGCACTGCCGCTGTTTTCATTCCATTCTCCTGCGATTGCAAGTTCGGCCGGAAGTCAATAACTGAAGATTACTGGTTTTGGTCATCCGGCTTCGAATCTTTATCGTCTTTATCTATTTCTTTGTCTTTAGCGCTGGCTGGCGGCTCGTAGGGTTTTGATAGTCCTTGTTCCGCGGCTGCTTTGGCTGTAGGCAATGACTCGCTGGCACTCTCTGCGGCTTTGTAATGGGCTACGGCCTGGGCGCGAAGCGGGCCGCCGGTTTCATCATCTTGAAGATCAAGAATTCGTCCTAGATAAATGTGGGACCAGGCCACCACAGTTGGTTCACTGGTCGCCTGCAATGCTTTTTCGAAGTAATCGCGTGCGCCATCCATATTTTTATTTAGGGAGATCTGCGCCAGAATGAAAAGCGCCCGCCCTGGATCTTCAGTTTTTTCCGCCAGCGCCTGTTTCGCAAGTCGTTCCGCAGTCGCCGCATCCCCAGCCGACAAGCGGTCTTCAGCGGTGGTAAGGAGTTTGCCTTCCTTCGCGCGGTCGAGATGCAGAATCTCAGGTTCGGCGGCAGCGGCGAACTCGATCTGCGAGGTCTGCTTGACTTCCCTCCGAACATCGATGCCGCCGATCATCGCCGGAAGAGCGTTTCGAAATCCCACGTTGTCCTTCTCAAAAGGAATTAGCTTTTCGTAGAAGTACCGGGTGAGCACGAAACCCTGCGACATGGATTGTTGGACGGCACTGTCCTGTTCAGCCTGGCTGGCCTTTCTACCGGCCAAGGTGCGCGCCTCTACCGCACGGATCACGCATTCAGTAACCAGCAGGGAAGCGTCGTCTTTGAACGCTTCATCCATGGGCGCGAGCCTCAGCGCGTCCATTAAAGGACCGAGCGTGGCAAAGTTGCCGGCAAATTTTCCGACCATGGGATCCAGCAAATAGTGCAGATATGCATGCCGGATCTGATCCATCTTTAACGCAGTGTTTGTGCCGGGAGTGATTACCACGAAATACTCGAGACTGTAATTGCGCGCATTGGTTTGGGAGGAGGCGCCCATCGGCTCAACGTAAATAGTGAACGTCCGTCCCATGTAGCTGTTTGATGGGAGTCTCAGGTACAGCTCGGTATCCGAGATCATCTTGGTCAGCGCGGCCCGATAGCGATCGGTCAAGTCAGCGTAAGCTTGTGCGTGTTTCTCCCAGAGCTCGTGAATTCCCACGTCGCTATAGAACTTCCCGAGCAGCGGCACTAGACCCAGCGCCGCGCTCGCATCCGGAGGCAGGTCTGATTCTCTGGCTTTCAACGAGAGTGAAGGTGGCGGGTTTAGATACAACGCCAGCGAGATGTACTGGGAAAGGGTTACTGCGTCGTTCTTCTGCTGATGGTCATGGTAGAACGAGCACACACCGTCTGCGGCAGCTTTGGCTTTTTCAGAAACTTCGATGTTGTGGCCGACTTCGCCTCGAATGGACATGCGCACCGGATCCGCGGGCCCGAGCTCGGCATCATAACCGCACGCATTAATAGAGGTTAAAACCGTGAACAAAGCCTCGCTGGTCTCGAGCGTAACTGGGCTTTGCGCCACAAGAGTGCGGGAACCCAGGACGACCAGAACGATGGGCAAAGCTATTCTTTTGAAGGTTGAAAAGACAGAACTCAGGGGGCCTTCTGAATTCAGGGAGAGCTCCTTCAAGCCATCTCAGCGAAAGCAACGCCAAGACAGCAAGCGACAGAGATCCACGCTAGAGCTCCGAGCTTTGGTCTTTATTTTGACTACAAAATGCGATCAATTATTCTGAGACCAAAAGGAAGTGTTCTCCGAAATGCATGTTGCGCTTCTCATATTGAGCGCGTCAAGTTCTATCCGAAACAGCGGCAGTTTTCCGCCGCAGCAACCCAACTCCCGCCAGAAGGTAGAAGAAAGCAGCAATCACGAGCAACGCCTTCATGCCGAATACCAGCGATGCATTTTCAAGCAGGCCTCCTAACACGGCTCCAAGCATGTTCGCGCCCAGCGCGGTGGCAGGAGAATCGGTCTGCCGGAATTCGGCGGAAAACAGCAGCCCTGCAAAGAACACAGGGACGCTGAAAACGAGCGCGGCGACCACGCCGACTGAGGCGGCTGGCCCCGGTACTCGCTGGAACGGAAACAAATAGGCGAAAAGAATCCCGAACACTAGCAAAGCAAGTCCCCACGAGCGTGGCACTGGTTTTCGCAGTAGCTCGGTAACGTAGTTCGCGATGAGCAACGCCGCCAAAACCGCGGCGATCACGATGCCGTTCACCTGCCACGTCGTTCCGAAATACAAGGCGAGTCGGCTGACCACTTGTGTTTCGAGCAGGAGAAATCCAACTCCCATGCTGAAGAAAAATAGTGAGGGCATGCGACTGCGCGCGTTCGGAATCCGAAGATAGAAACCGGTAGCTACGATGATGACAAGTAAACTGAGTACAAAAAAGACAGCTGGAATTGTACGCTGGTCCTGATACAAATACGGCCAATTGTCTGTCGTGAGCGGGACGGGCGGTGAATCAAGAAACGCGGAACGTTTGGATTCAACAAACCGTCGTAGTGGCAGGTCCTTTTGCTCGGTTGCTATGTTTCCGGAATTGGAAATAACGAAGCAGCTGGCACTTACGCCGTAGCTGGAGGGCGCGAAAAAAACGGTGGGAGCTGTGCCGAAGGTGTTGGCCAGCATCAGTGCCAGGCGCTTTCCCAGCCAGATGTGATTGACCTGAAATTTCACAAACACCACGCCATCCGGGGTCAGCAGTTTCCTGGCTTCGCGAAAAGACTCCACCGTATACACAAAGTTGTCGATGCGCATATTCGAATAGTCCGACATTTGCGTATGCGAGTCGAGCAAGCCGAACAGGATCAGGTCATAAGGGCCATGAGCACGCTTCATAAACGCGCGGGCATCGGTGAGATGCGCGTGAACGCGGGGATCACTGTAAGGATGTTCCGGGTGCCGTTCTCCCAGCTTGAGAATCGCCGGATCGATTTCCACGGCATCTATGGAAGAGCTGCCGTTTCGTAATGCCGCGGCCACGTCGTTGCCGGTTCCCGATCCCACGATCAATACTCGAGGCTTGGCACCAACGAAGCGAAACGGAAGGTTGTAGGGGATGTATTCAGGATTCTGCTGCAGTAATCCGGGATGGCGAGCGATGAAATCATCCGAGAGGTTCACGATGGCCTGGTAGCCGGTATGGTTTACCCGGATTTCGCTGCTCTTCAGCTCCCCGTTAGGGAAGAATAGATCCTGTACCTCAATCTGCTGATAGGGCGTCCAGAGGTTGAAATGGTGCGCTGTAGCAGGACTTAGCAAGAGAAAAATGGCTGGAATGATTGCGAATCCGATCAGGATCCTTTCTTTCCCAGGCGGCTGCAAGACAGCAATGCCGGCGAGCACAATCGCGAACCAAACTGCGGGAGGAAGAGCCATCCAGGAAACACCGAAGAAAGCTAGAATACCAACCAGGCTGCCTGCGAGGTTCCATGAATAGCCGAGCAAGGGCCGTTCACTGACTTCGATCTCTCGGCTTACTTTTTGTCCAAGAGGGATGAAGATGTAAGTAAGGAGAAAAAAGAGAACCAACGACACTGCGGATCCAAGTAGAAATAATTCCCAGTGTCGCTCTGGACCAGTCGCCCATACGTCCAAGTGCCTACCAGCGCCTAAGTATCGTGACAGGTTTTCCATCAGCTGCTCGCTGAACCATGGAAAGCGTACGACCAGAATCAGTGCCAGCAAGGTTCCAGCGGTAGCCCTCCAGCGGGGCGTCTCGCGTGCCAGTGCACAGCCTAACCCAAAGCCCAAGAAGCAAAGCAACAGTGCTAAGTTCTTCGCATAGGCAAAGATTCGGATCTCTGTGGCAACCCACCGGATGAGCGCTAACTCCACAAACAGCGTCAGCGCGCTTGCCAGGAATAACGCCGAGATGCGCGACGACTCACGAGTGGGCACCTCCGACGAGACGCGCTTTTTTGGAAGAAAACAATATGTGGCGATTGTCGCCAGCGCCAGAACAGCCCCTATTAGCCGCAAAATCATAAGAGACTTAAAGGAAAGTAGCCGGAATGGTATCACGATTGTGGCTAACAAAAGTCAACACTAACGCCTTCATATCGCAATCTCTCGTAAGGATGCTGCCCATACCTTCAATGCAGTCGAGCTACACATCGGGCCGCACAGTTGTGTTGGACACGGGCCAATTAAATTCACGAGGCTGGATTGCATGGTAGTGAAGCCAGCCGGAACTGAGCCGGAAGCAAAGAACTCTTGTGAATTTGCTAGCGCTGCGGAATTGTGATCAACGATCGCTTTTTGAGGACTGACATTCAGAGAGTTGAAGCTGCAGTCCTGAGCGTTCCCGCAGCAAGCTCAAACACTGACTACAACCACTATCGCAAAAAAAAACGTAAATACTGGGATGGATAGCATCTTAACCGCATGCGACCTATTGAACCTTCTGATCCAAATACAAATTCTGGCGGGTCCTTTTCAGATATTCTAGTTTTTCTTTTAAATGGTTCCGCTGTGGATTCGGGTAGATAGGAAAATCCGCCACTTTATTACACCCTTCGATATCCTCGGTTTGCAAATAGCATGTCTTCCAGTGCTGCTTAACGTTCCATGCAAAGCCCATTCCCCCTCGATCACGATAAAGAGAGGCCGCCACAACGGCAATCAGGAAGCCACTTAGCAGGAATTTTCGCATCGTGCTCTGATGGAAACTCAGCAGGAAGAAATAAAAGCCGAGTACAGCAGGTTCTAAGTAGATGACGTAGCGTGATATGGAAGATGCCTGTAATCCTTCGCAGAGTCTTCCATACGCGGTATTAAAGCAAAACACCAAAGTGAAGGCTGTTAGGCTCACAACAATGAGGGCTCGGCTGCGGTTATCTCCTACGACATTGGTTCTGTTATCCCGGAACAACAACCAGATACAAGTTATGAGCGAAATCAGCACGGCTGTTAAAACGATTGTCCCAACAAGTTCCGCAGCAAGGGTGAGACGCCTTACCGCAAAAAAGTTGGCAAACATGAGCGCCACGAAGTGTACGTACGACGTTGGTGACTGTGGTCGTAGCGAGAAGCACGATATGGCGGACTGAAATTTGTAACCGACAAAGAAAGATACGAGCGAACTCAGCGCCACGATAATAGCGCTCATGAAATAGATCTTGGACAAGCGGGTTTGGGGAGTACCCGTCCAATAATCCAAGATCAACAGAATAGGGGTAAGCACGCCAAGAAAAACACCAAATCCTGTGTAAATGGTCACAAAGTTAACGAAGAGTAATAGCGGGTATCTAACAGCTTGTGTCTTGGAGCTCCACGAAATGCAGTAAAGCAGCAGCAGCAGTAGTGGGAATGGGCCGTGCGCGAAATTCTGAGTCATAAACAAGGTTTGCCATTGCGCCGTGGTAAACAGAATCGCCGGAATCGCTACGTCAAAAACGGAAAGGTTGCCACACAGCCTTTTTTTCAGCCACAGGGCGCAGATTGCAGCGGCTACGATTACACCTCCTATCACGAATGCCTCGGCCCGGCTGTTCCATCCGAGCAGGGGATCAACTAATTTTTCAAACAGCGCCCCCAGCCCTTGGCGATGTGGGCCGTGCTGCCAACGGAACATCTGCCAAAGCGAGTGTTTTTCGAAAAGAGTGGCATTGTTGAAATCCCACTGGTCAGCAAAAAAGATATTTACGGCATAACGTGAGATCAGATGAAAGAATCGCACCACGTAGACAATAAATACGATCGAGACCCATAGCCAAACCACCGATTCTGAAGCGAATAGGTTTGTCGCGCCGATCTGTTTTGCATTACTGTCATGCAGAGCGTTGGAGCGATTCACCTGGCTAGTGTAAACGTCTATACGCCGTCTGCGCTTTCCCTCTGGTGCTATGAGGTTAATTCCGAGCCTTGCCAAGAGCGGCCAGGTTTTCGATCCCCCAAAACTTCATAGCGGGCCAGCATGCTACTGTTGTCGCGCAATCAGCTCTGGATCTTCCCGCGTCGTTGGTTGTCGATTCGACTGCGGAAACTTAGTGAGTATTTCGATTCAACTTGTCTTCGATGGTATCTCCCGCTATCTGGTTCCTTCGTCGTGGCCGGCTGTGGCCAGCCAGTGTTCTTCTCAATATTGCAAGAGATTAGTTGGTCAATCGCACTAGAACCCGGACGGGAAATTTTCTTAACTCCGGCAATACTCTGGTTTCCCATCCTCACGGCATGAGTCGGTATATTCCGTGTAGACACTCTGCGGCGAGTGAATTGTGCCGGATTCTATTTCTTCAAGATTGTTCGACTCTCATGCAGCTTTTCTTGTAACTGCGTCGATGAGAGCTTCAGCGCCTTCAATGCCGAAAAGTAGATCGTCAACTTCCTTTGGGACTTCGGACATCGTGCCGTTCGTGATAGCTACGATGCGTCCTTGTGGACACGTTTCGCGAAACTCTCGAACCATCTGTCCTCGCCATTGCTCTCGTACGGAATAGCAAAGTAGCAGAACTCCGCAGTCGCCATTTCGTATTTTGGATAGAGCTTCCTCAGGACGTGCAGTGCTGAAAACGGCACACCCAACACTCTTCAGTACCGCTTCGCGCAGAGAGATAACTTCGGGGAGAGTGCCTACCGAGATGACGCTACAGTTTTGTTTTTTCGTCATAACAAAGGTCCCACCCTGCCGCGAACGAGCGCGGCAAGGGTGGGTAAGCAGTCGATCATTCCCAGAACATCACAGGGCTAGAAGGATGCGATTCAGCAATGTTGACAGCGTACCGAGATCGGGAGCGCCGCCGTTGAGCAGGTTTGCGACTGCACAGAGCAAGTTCCCAAGCAAGTTTCCGGGCCCGGATACTGCATTGATGGTCAGGTGAACCTGATTGAGGTTGACGACCAGCCCGAGCAAATTCAGGTGCAGCGGCCCAAGTGTCAGGTTAAGAATCTGGCAGGTGGATCCGCTTGGAGTGCCCACCGGTAGAGCGACATTCCCGGATGTAATCGTGCCGAGCAATGCGCCGGTATGGTCCATTAACGTACCAACTAAGGTGCCAGTCAGGACGAGCGTCCCATTTTTAACGCCAAAGCCTTGCGGATTGAGTGTTCCCGTGAACACACCTGTACCCCCGCTCGCGTCTGTAAAGGTGCCAGTAATCGGAAGGCCAGCGGCCGCAGAGGCACGGACTGGCGAGAGAAGAGCAATACTCGTACCCAGTAACGCGATGATTGTGAACAGTCTTGTTCGTGATCTCATTAGTTTGTCCTCCAAATAGTTTCGTCCGGCAATGGGCAAGTATGCTGGCGATTGGCCGTTTTGAATCAGGAACGTCACTGAGGGTTGGCCAAAATGGAAGATGTTTTCAGGTGTATTGCCAGCGGCCGCTGGCAGTGCAGAGATGATAGTGCCTGTTGTAAGCGGTCGTTGGTTTTGTCCGGTCATAACGGCGCAACGGCCCACAAATAATGCAAATTACTAGAACTTCTCGAAGTTCCTAATATTTCAGGACTTCTGGCTGCAAAGACAAGCGCTTGGTACGCTATGTGACTGTACCGAATCGAACATTTGAGACGTCAGTTGGAGCGCTGTGTTTTAAAGGCTCCTAAGCGCATTTTGAGGGTGATTCAATCTGTCTAGGATCTCCGAAAAGTGAGCGTACCAGCTCAAGAAGAGCTTCAGGTTCATGACTGGACAAATCGTGATCGGCCCGGGTGCAACGTCCGCCGATGCTGGCATGAAGATAAATGATTGGAATTTTGTCGGTCGCACCCTTAATAGCTGAAGCCACTTTGTCGCAATCAATTTCGCTCTCGCCTACCAAAATCGCGGCAGTTATCTTCGGGAAAAGATGGAAAATATCAACTCCCTCGCGAGTGGAATGCGCCGTGAGAACATTGAATTTTCCTGTTTCGAGGACCAGCTTACGAACCGATAAAGCTTGCAGAGGCTCAGGTTCAACAACCAGCAGCGTTGGCCTTGGTTCCATGCGAGGTTAAGATGCGTTTGAGTTTCGCACAGTTCTGCTTTCAAAATTAATCGAGAACCCGATTCAGATACCCGGCGGTAGCAAATAGGATTCCGAGCCAATGTGAGCGCCGATGAATATCGAGAGAAGGTGGATAATTGTTCAACTAGGCGCGCTGCTTGGGCTCGTTTATCTCTCGTGTTTGGTTTTTGCGTGCATCAGAAACTTTTGCTTCAGCTTCCCGACTCTCTTTTTCATAGCCGGAAATCAAATCCGAAATATCTGCGGGCGCATCGTCCACGGTCGAATGGCGCTTACGTTTTTTCGCGCTTCGTATCCTTTGAGGCAGCGGCTTTAATCCTCACAACGTGCAGAACACCGAGATGCCCCTATCATGAGTCTTGCAGTCGTGTCCTGCTGCAGCTCCGCAAAACTCGCATACGAGGCTCAGAGGACTAGTTGGCAATACCGGCACGGTGGGCTTTGTCATAAGCAGAAGCTGAGGCGTGTGAGCAGAATAAAATGAACGGCCGGGAAATGACTTGAGGGTGGTACTTGCCCTCGCCTTCTGCTTCGCGCATCGGGACGCTGGAAGGTAGGCTACTTTCACGCAGAGTCTTAGTCTGCACCCTACCTGACCTGCTTTAGTTCGGTTTGGTACTAATGAATTCGCTCGGTCAAACCGATCGTGGCAAGAGGGAACTGCTCATGCCTGGAGCTGCCCCTGAAGAAAAAATTGAAGAAACTATCTAAGAGTTTCTTTCGTTGGTAAGCGGTCGGAATCAGGCCAATAAAATACTCACCACGCCGTGTGCTCAACAAGTCTCGGCGACAAAAATCAACAAAAAGGGTGCTACTTCAACGCACATCCTAATAAAGACGTCGCTGATAAAAGGTCCTCTCCGGCATTCACTTGCGACGACAGAGAGGCGCCGCCATAGACGAATCACATAGTTTTCATGCAAAGTTCGTCTGGATTTTATGGGCAACAACGCGCAAGGCACCCTGTCTCTAAGGGCCTGAACGAATAAACGAAACCGGCGTTGCTGTCGAGCAACAAAACTTTATACGCAAGCGGGAACGCTGGTTTTCAGCTCTTGGACGGAGGAAGCCTTGAAAAATCTCATGAACCTGGTGTTCGTAATTTCGATTATATGCAGCGCATTTTTTGCTGTCGCACAGGAAAAGTCACCCAGCATGTCGTCTGTCCAAGTCAGCAAGAGTTCAGTCAATGCCATG
>QHZX01000492.1 GCA_003224835.1 Acidobacteriota bacterium
CACTCTGAATAGAACATCTTTGCTGGCTGGAGTTGCTTATGAGCTGCCGTCGCTTCTCGCCCGCCATCCGAATCGCGTTGTTTGTGCTTTCTCTTCCAGTTTTCGGGTATGCTTCCTCACCTTGTCCGCTAGACACTACCAATCCCTCCGTGACCATATGTACGCCGGCCTTAAACGACCTGGTTCAAAGCCCGGTGCACGTGGTGGCCGGAACCACCGATTCAAATCTAGTCACTACAATGTGGGTCTACGTGGATAACCAGCTTGCCTATAAAGTAAACGCTTCCACGGTGGACACGACGGTGAGTATGCCTGTTGGACATCACGCGATCTCAATCTCCGCCATAGATTCAACAAAGACGATCTTTAGGAAAAATGTGCCAGTAGTGATGCAGCCGCCCTGTGCTTTGAACCCGGCCAACCAGACGGTTACGCTCTGCTCAATGGTGAGCGGCGCAGTGGTGAGTCTGCCGTTTCACGTGGTTGCGGCGGCCACTGATTCGAACCCGGTGACGTCGATGAAGCTGCTCATCGATGGAGTGAATGTCGTCAACATTCCGAATTCGGCAATTCTGGACCAGTATGTAAGTAACGTGTCTCTGGGAGCGCATTCTTTAACGATTCAGGCCCAGGACAGTACCGGCACAATATTCAACAATCAGTCCAGTATCACTGTGACCGCTGCTTCCAATGGACTATCGAAATTACATCACATTGTCTTCTTCCTGCAGGAAAACCGATCGTTTGACAGTTATTTCGGAGTGCTGGGTCAGTACAAGGCTTCCCTGGGTCTGCCGAACGATGTGGATGGGCTGGATCCGAATACATCTCTAATGACCTCGCAGGGGCAGCCGGTGCAACCCTATCATTACCGAACCGTATGCACGGAGGGGCTTAGCGTAGGTTGGGGCTTCAGCCATCAGGACGTGGATTACGGAAAGATGGATGGGTTTGTAAAGAGTGCTGGCGTGGCGTTTAATTCCACGATCGATCCATATGGTACTCGTGCCATGGGGTACTACGATCAGAGTGACCGAATCGTATGTACCTTTTTATCGGAACCTCATTCGGAAATATCTCACCAGTGTCGCCTCCGTCGGGAGGGTTCACGCAGCCGACCATTTTCGATCATCTTGATCAGGCTGGCGTCAGCTGGCGCTATTACTATCAGGGCGCGCTTTCTGGAGCTTTCATTACGCAGTTCGCAATTTATCAGAGCAATTCGAATGCTTCGCAGTCTAAAGTAGTACCGATTGCGAACTGGTTTACAGATGTGAAGAACGGCACTTTGCCTGCTGTCGCATTTATTGAACGGGCTGACGACGAACATCCCGGCAATAACGTTCAACATGGCGCAGCAAAAGTAGCGAGCATTGCTAATGCATTGATTAAGAGCCCCTCATGGCCCGATTCGGCTTTCATCTTGACCTACGACGAGGGAGGCGGTTTGTATGATCACGCGCGGCCGGCCCGAGAAATTAAGCCAGATTCAATCGCGCCTATTATGCCTGCGGGAACGTACCCCGGCGACTTCAATGAAAGCGGCTTTCGTCTGCCGATGATCGTATTTTCTCCGTGGGTGCGGCCGAGCTTTGTCTCGCATACGGCACGTGATTTCACTTCGATCCTGCGCCTGATTGAAGACACATTCCATGTGCCCTCACTTACTTTGCGCGATGCAAATGCGGACAACATGATGGAGTTCTTTGATTTCTCAAGCACACCTCCCCTATTGACCCCGCCGACGTTACCTACGCAGCCGGTCAATGGCGCTTGTGACCACACTTTGGAAGCCGCCCCCGGATTCTAGGTCAGGGTTCGAGGCGCAGTTATCGACTTGGATTGCAGCCGCGCTGCGATCTGCGTTCCCGCACCTCGGCTATAAAATCGAACAAATCTTTCCCATCTAAGTGGGCGGCGCGGATTCCGCGTTAAGATACTGGGACTCTCTTCAAACAAAATGAGCAATTCTCGAAGAAATCTAAAAGCTGAAGATCGAGCTTTAGGCCTTGGGCAGCCGATTTCGCGCCGCGATTTCCTGAATTCAACCTTGATAGCTAGCGGCGCTTTATTAACGAGCGGCGTTAGTCCCGCGCAACTTCTCTCGCAAGAGGACTGGACCGGCTATGGAGGAGTAGGGGATTACAGCAGTTCAAACGGGAATACATATTCGATCGTCCAAAGCGGGCACGGGATTCGAAATGGCGATTTCGAAACGTTGCCAGCGAAGGTGATCGACACCGGCGAGACCTACGACTGCGTCATTGTAGGCGGCGGAATCAGCGGATTGGCAGCTGCATTGTTTTTCATGCGGCAGTCGGGAAGTGGAAGCAAATGCTTGGTGCTCGACAATCATCCGATCTTCGGCGGCGAAGCCAAACGCAATGAGTTCATGGTTGATGGTCAGCGGTTGATTGCGCACCAGGGCTCTGCAGTTTTTTTTCAGCAATATCCTCACAGTTTTCTAGCGCGATTTTACGAATCCATCGGACTGAGTTCGCCAAAGCTGGAATACCAAACCTGGGGCGGCACGGATTCTGCATTGCCGCTGAGCCGCACTCCATACGACATGGTCGGAAGCGAACCGGCCAGTTACGGATTTTACTTTGGCGCGAAGTTTGGCCAGAGACCTGGAGTGTGGTGGACCGATCCATGGGGTAAAAAACTGCAAGGTGCGCCGATTTCAGATGCCCTTCGTGCGGAGTTGCTGAAGTGGCGTGCTGGTCCCCAAAAGCCAGACCCGCGGCCCAAGTATGAAGGGGATGAAGTTTCACGACGACTCGATGGCATCACTTTGGAAGATCACATGGTTGATCTTTACGGCATCAGCCGAGAGACGATCCGAACTTTTCTTTCCCCGGTCGAGGGCGGCGGGTCGGGCCTCGGACCGGATGTGCTTTCAGCGTACGCGGATTACGCGGCTGACCTGCTTCGTCCGCTGGAGAGCGATGACACTGATCAGATGTTTCCCGGCGGCAACACGGGAATTGCACGGCTGATGGTGAAGACTCTGATTCCAGATTCAATTTCGGGCGCGAACACTCTTGAAGATGTTTCCCGGGGAAAGGTGAATTTTGGATTACTCGAT
>QHZX01000493.1 GCA_003224835.1 Acidobacteriota bacterium
TCGGCGCGGGTTTCAGCCACAGTTCGTTAATCTGCGTGAGAATGCCGTCTTTACGCGCCAGCCAATGGTCGCGGAAAGTCTTGCGTTGAGCTTCGTCGGCGAGCGCAGCGGATTCCTGGTCGAGCGCAGAAAGCAGCTTCTCGACAGCCTTGTCGAGGGCGGCCGGAGAAAAATCTTTCAGTTGAGGGACTGTGTAGGCCACGAATTTTTAGTAACCAGAAAACATTGTCATTCCGAACAGCTTAAGCTGTGAGGAATCTGCTTTTCTTATTCATGAAAGCAGGTTTCTCGACTCCGCCGAATGATTCGCAAGCGAATCATTCAGCTACGCTCGGAATGACAGAGTATAAGGGAAAGCGGCACGGCTAAAGCCGTGCCCTGATACGAACCTCGCTCACTTACGATATTTTGCTGGAAAGCTGAGGACTGATAGCTAAGAGCTGCCTACGCGGCCCCGCCGAGAGCGACCTTCGCCTGCTCGGCGAGGCTTTTAAACGCAGCGGCATCCTTTACTGCTAGATCAGCGAGGATCTTGCGGTCGAGCTCCACGCCCGCAGTCTTCAACCCATGGATGAACTGGTTGTAGCTCATACCGTTCAGCTTGGCGGCCGCGCCGATGCGGACGATCCACAGCGAGCGGTACTGGCGCTTCTTCTGTTTGCGCCCCGAATAGGCGAACTTCAAGCCGCGTTCAACGGCTTCTTTCGCGGAACGGTAGAGTTTAGATTTTGTAAGGAAATAACCGCTGGCGCGGTCTAATATCTTTTTCCGTTTGGCGCGGCGTTTAGTTCCGCGTTTTACACGAGGCATTTGTTGCTCCTTTTTAATTTCTAATTAGCGGCTGGAGGCAGGATCTGCCTCTTCACTCGCTGCGCCAGCTTCTTGCTGCTAGCTTCTAGCCACCAGCAACCCCACCCAGCTTCAGATTGCTAGAAGCTAGAGCCTAGGAGCTAGTAGCCGAGATTCCTAATACGGAATCATTCTTTTTACTTTCGGCGTATCCGCATCACTTACTAGGACACTGCTGCGAAGCCCACGTTTGCGCTTCTTGTCCTTCGAAGTCAGGATATGCCGCAAAAATGCGTGCGACCGCTTCACTTTCCCAGTCGCGGTTTTCTTGAAGCGCTTGGCGGCGCCTTTATGGGTTTTTAGTTTTGGCATGATGATATCCAGTTTAGCATTGCACTCAGCACGCAGATCCCGCAATGTCTCCTCGGCGATCTCTGTGTTAATACTTTTAAAGATTTTAACCGCAGAGTTCGCAGAGGAACTTCCAAAGCGGACGCGGAGAAACACAAGTCACTAACTGCTGAATGCCGAGCGCTTGTCTTACGCTTGGCTTACTCTCGACTGCTGCTGTGGCGCTGCCTGCTTTTCTCCCGGCTTCTTTGCGCTTGGCGCGAGAATGGCGTGCAGCGTATTGCCTTCTTGCCGCGGCCGGAACTCCACAATTCCACGCTCACCAATATCTTTAATCAGCCGCTCCAGAATCTGCCGCCCCAGCCCGGTGCGGGTCATCTCACGCCCGCGAAAAAAGATGGTTGCCTTTACCTTGTCGCCCTCATCCAGAAAACGCAGCACATGGTTTCTCTTAGTCTCGTAGTCGTGATCGTCCACGTTAATGCGGAACTTCACTTCTTTGACCGTGATCGTCTTCTGGTGCTTCTTGGCTTCGCGTTCTTTTTTCTCCTGCTGATAAAGAAATTTCCCATAATCCATGATGCGGCAAACTGGAGGTTGCGCGGTCGGAGAAATCTCTACCAAATCCAGGTTCTTCTCGCGGGCCATTTTGAGGGCTTCAAAGGGAGGCAAAATGCCGATCTGTTCGCCTTCATCGCCAATCACGCGAATTTCTCTCGCGCGAATACGCTCATTTGTGCGGATAAAACGTTTATCGATACAAACCTCCGTTTAGCTTCAGACCGCGTGGGATTCAAAATTATAGCATGGGGCCACGGCTGTGAGACTCTAACCTGCGTTCCGTTTTGGCGGCGCATTAGGTTGCAGTTTCTTCTCCACCAGCGCTTCTACGGTTCGCAAAACTTCGTCTTCGGTCAACGCGGTGGAGTCGATTACGGTGGCATCATGCGCGGGCGCGAGAGGGGAGTTTGCGCGGGTACGGTCGCGCCGGTCTCGTTCGCGCAACTCTGCGGCCAGCGATTCAGCGGATGCGCCCTTTGAAACCTGCTGCTGAATGCGGCGCTGTTCGCGGATCACCGGGTCGGCGTCGAGGAAGACCTTAACCTCGGCGTCAGGAAATACCTTTGTCCCAATGTCGCGACCTTCCATCACCACTCCGCCACTGGTCCCCAACTCGCGTTGCCGAGCCACCATCCACTCGCGGACTTGAGGATGAACAGAAACACGGGACGCGGCTTGCGAAACGTCGGCATCACGGACACGTTGGGTTACGTCACGTCCGTCGAGCAGCACGCGGTTGCCGCCCAGCGTTGGCTCTATTTTTATGCGGGATTTGTGTGCCAAGTCCGAAAGCGCGGCCTCGTCATCGAAAGATATGTCATTTTCGACGGCTTTCAGCGCCAGCGCTCTATACATGGCGCCGCTTTCGAGATTCTGGTAACCGAGCTTTCGAGCCAGCCGCGAAGCGATAGTACTTTTGCCGGCGCCGGCCGGACCATCAATCGCAATGATGAGTTTACGGGTAGGGTAGTCGCTCATCTTTCCGGTTGATTGTACATGGAGTGTTTCTGGGCTCGAAATCGTGGGTTACTTCGTCACAAGACGCCGAGCCGGCTGCGTCACCTGAATCAATGACTTGTTCCCCACCGGAACAAAGCTCAATTCGCGCGCCGCCAACAGCGCGTTCACCGCCTCGCGAACTTTGGAACGCGGAACGAAATGTCCAAAGAACGACTCGAGCTCAGGCAGGTCGGCTGCGATCACGCCATCCAAATATTTGGAGAGCAGTGCCGAGAGCGCGGTGTCCACCGAGCAATTCATGCCCTCGGATACTGCCTCCGGGGCCCAGCGGTGAAGCACGTCCCATGATGCACCCTCGCGCTCGTGGTAATCCACGCGCGTAATGCGCAACTTTGACCATAGTTCGGCCAGCGATCTGTCCAGGGCCGGTATCGAAATTCCTTTGCCGATCTCCTG
>QHZX01000022.1 GCA_003224835.1 Acidobacteriota bacterium
TCCATCTGCGCTCCGTTCGTTGGTTTATCACTGCTTTGCTGGGCCTTAAGTGTCATCCGCTGGCCTGCATCGTGTTGAAACTACGTTTATGTGCGGATTCGAATCCCTCTCTCTCCGCCACTCAGTCTGACTTCCAGAGAAAATCTGCTTCGTTCGGCGAAATTCTGCGAAGTATACCCGGATTTCGCGTAATTGTTCGGGAAGCTGGACCGGAGAGAGCGGACTGCCGAGGATGGAAGTTGTAGGTCCCGCCGCCGTCTCTCCGTCGCCCAAGTGATAGTCCGACTCTGGAACGCAAGAAAGCGAACTATAAGCGATCATTTGACGAGCATTCGCCAGGAGCCGGTGAGTCTGGCTCGCACAATTCCAGGCATCTTTCGCCATTAGAAAACCGCTCTCTCCTACTTCGTGCCGCTGCACAGTTTTCCTCCGGAACTGCGACAAGAGGTAGAGGGACATCGCGCTGGAGGCAGGCGCCCTACGTTCAGACTCGCCGAAAAAGCGATTGCGACGCGGTCAGTGCCAGAAATCTGGAAAACGCTATTACACGGTTCTATCTTTTCTCGTGAATCAACTCGTCATGCTGACGCAGGTTGCAGGCTATTAAACCGAGCCTGCAACTCTTCTCCTCTTCGCGTTGTGCATATAGTGCCGCCGTCTGCTCCGACGCAAACCACAGCGCTATCGAATGCTCGGGCAGGCCTCTGCAGTTTGCATAGGTTCAAAGATCGACTTTTTTGCGACTTCGACCGCTTCCTTCGTGTAATTGGTCGCATCCTTCGCATTTCGGAGCGGAATAAAATGATTGAAAACATGGTGGCCAGGGACGGAGTTGAACCGCCGACGCCAGCGTTTTCAGCGTGACGACCTACATAACCATCAACAACTTACAAGTGCGCGTGAGACCGCTAAGTACCTGTTATTTCTTGGCCAGAACATCAATGGTGGACTGGAATTGCGGACTTAATTTATGGTCGGTTCATGAAAGACTCGAACCTACAACCCTTCGATGAACAGCCTCGTGGGAAGTATCAAATCCAACAACTTTGCGGCGCATGACATGTGACTGATTTGAGAGCGGGGGTCAGCGAGGCAACAGGTCCCCGGGCATGATCAAGTGTTTCGTATGCTAAGATGGCTCTCTTTCAGCATCCATCAGGGTTTGCGACAACCGGTATGGCGCGGTCGGCTATCTTTTTCTCGTTGCTTTTTTTGATTAGCGCTCTACTGGCCCTACTTTATGCATTTGGCTTTTTAGGACTCTTTCTTGCAGCCCTGACCGCGACCACACTGCTCATCGTTTTCCTGTTGTTTCATCCGCGCAATCAATGGCTGGTCGCCAATCGATCGCGAGTCGGTGGCGCGCAGTGCGTGGCCTTGACGTTCGACGATGGCCCGGATCCGATGGATACGCCCAAGTTACTCGATCTACTGCGGAAAAAAGGCGTGAAAGCAACGTTCTTCGTCGTCGGGAAGCGGGCGGAGCAGTATCCCAATATAGTGCGCCGCACCTGGGCAGAAGGACACCTCGTCGCCAATCACACCTGGTCGCACTATCCTCTGTTTTGCTTCCTCATGCCTCGTCGGCTACGGGCTGAGATCGAGCGTTGCACCGAGAGCATTCGCCACTGTTGCGGTTTCCCGCCGCGCTTTTTCCGCTCACCGGTTGGCCTGCGCCACCCGCTGCTCGCGCCTTATCTTGAGAATGCCGGGCTGGAGTATGTTTCCTGGAGCATTCGCACTCTCGATACATTTACAGCAAATCCCAACGTTCTCGCTGAGCGGATATTGAATAAAGCGGCAAACGGGGACATCATCCTGCTGCACGATCACTTGCCTCGGGGAACGGATGCCATGCTCGAAGCCTTGCCTCGGGTCATCGATGAGCTCAGGCAACGGGGATTCGATTTCGTCCTGGCCGGACCACGGGAGGATGCCGGAGGTACACTGGAACCGGCGACATGCGAACCTGTGCCCTAATTCCTGCTTTCAATGAAGCTCCTTACATTGCAAATGTCGTGAAGCGGGCCCGACAGCATGTTGCAGAGGTGGTGGTGATCGACGATGGATCCGTCGACGGGACGGCGGACATCGCGCATGCTGCCGGAGCTACCTGTTTGCGATTGCCAAAAAATTGCGGCAAGGCCTCGGCCCTGCGCACCGGCATCGCTTTCGCGCGCGAACACAGCTTTGCCCAGGTAATCACCCTCGACGGCGACGGCCAGCATCAGCCGGAAGATATTCCGGTCATGCTTCGCGTCGCAGAAGAAACTGGGGCCGACCTGATCATTGGTGCGCGCTCTTTCGATCGCGCCCGCATGCCTCGCCCCCGGTACTTTTCGAACGTCATTGGTAGCCGCTTGGCTTCGGCGCTCGTCGGCCACGAAATCCGGGACAGCCAAAGCGGATTCCGATTGTTTCGCTTGGACAAACTTGATGCAGCGAGACTGCGGAGCCGGTGCTACGAACTCGAGATGGAAATTCTGATCAAGATGGCCCGTTCGGGCTGTACCATTGCGCATGCCCCGATCCGCACGGTCTACGACGATGGCCAGGCGCGCTCGAAGATGAAGCCGGTACGAGACACGGTGCGTGTGTGTCTGTGGTCCCTGGCATTTCGTTTTCTCGGAGCGTGAGACGATCCGGTGATTCTGACTGCAATACGTGGCATTTGCGTTTTTGTTTTCGGGGCGTGCTCTAGGTGATCCGAAGATTTAAGTTTGAGGCGCGGAAGTTTGTGGGCCTCTTGCTCAAGGAGAGGCTTGACCCATCTCACGCTGCCACTGCCGTCTTTGTAGGAATTTTTGTCGGCATTGTGCCGATCTATGGGTTTCAAACCCTGGTGGCAATAGGCCTAGCCCTGCTCTTCAGACTAAATAAGCCGCTGACGGTGGCCGCCACTTTCATCAACAATCCGTTGCTCCTGCCTCCGACTATTTTCTCCTCGGTGGAGCTCGGCTGCCTTCTTCGCCTCGGCTCATTCCAGCCGCTGAATCTGTCCTCCCTGATTGCCACGCGCGGTCATATCAACAAGGAACAGCTTGTCACCTGGGTCATCGGCAGCATCGCATTGGGCGTATTACTCGGCGCGGTTGGGGCTGCAATAACAGCAATCGTCGCGCGCGTTTACCTCACGTCATCTGGCAGTCCGGCGCTTCGGGAACGCGTGCGATTTGTGAACGCAATGTTCGGCCAATCCGGTCGTACGGATCGCGAGTTCGTCCGTTGGAAGCTGCGTTTGGATCGCATCTTTGAATTACTCGCCGTCGAAAACCTGGGATCGGGAACGGTAGTGGATCTAGGTTGCGGCTACGGCATGGCTCTTTGTTTTGCGGCTTTCGCTGACAACCACCGGCGTCTGGTTGGTTGTGACTTGGATGTGCATCGCATCGCCGTCGCTCGCAAGGCACTCGCCTCTCTCAATGCGGACGTGAGCGTTGCCGACATACGTTATTTTGAACTTCCGCCAGCCGGTCTGATTTTGATTATGGACGTCTTGCAGTGTTTGTCGGCTGCTGAGCAATTGGCTCTGCTGAAACGGTGCTGTTCAGCACTCGCGCCAAATGGCATTTTGATTTTTCGGGTCCACGATCGCGAACGCGGCGTTCGCACGGCGATTACGATGGCTTTCGAGCGGCTGATCTTCGCCTGCAGGCACCACGATTTGCGGCCTCAAATCTTGCCGATCGCCGAGTACCGTCGTGTGCTCGAGAGCGCCGGTATGCAACTAGAGGAGCGCCGTTTCCAGAATCGTTTGCCGTTGGCTCACGTCCTAATCGTCGCAAGAAAACCCGTGGCGCAATCTATGCAATGATGGTCCGCGCTCTGTGCAGTCGCCTTCTCGGAAGCACATTGACGATTGATCACCATCGGTGATTGAATCTTTTTACTCATTAGCCGGTTGCCTCCCTTGACTGATACCCACAAAACCATCGTCGTTACTGGTGTCGGAGTCGTTAGCCCTTATGGCATCGGGCTGGACTGCTTACAGGCGGGCATGTTATCGGGCAAGAGCTGTCTGCAGCGCACAAAAGATGATGTTTATCCCGGCTTCGAAGGAACGACTGCCCAGATCCGCGGCTTGGGGCCTTTGGCGGGAGGCTCTAATTCACAACACTCGAGAACCGATCAACTTGCGGTGATGGCCACTCAGGACGCAATGGTAAGTTCCGGTCTCGATAGCTCTGCTTTTCGTGATAGCGGCATCGTGATGGCGAGCACGCTCGGCGGGTTGACCGAGATCGACGCCGGAATCGCCAAGGATCCGGCCGCTTGGTATCGCCGGCCCGCCGGTCTGTTGCGAGCTGCATCCTATCCGTTCGCGCACGTAGCTGATGCGGTTGGCGACCATTTCAGGATTCAAGGACCACGGTGTGCTGTCTCCGTGGCTTGCGCATCCGGAGCAATGGCGATCGCGCTCGCCGCCAACATGCTACTCGATGGCGCCGCTCCTATTTTTTTAGCGGGAGGCAGCGACCCGTTGTGCCCGTTCACCTTGAGTGGATTCAACTCCCTGCAAGCGCTAGATCCAAACCCGTGCTCTCCCTTTGATCAAAATCGCAAGGGCGTAAACCTCGGCGAAGGGTCCGCAGTTCTCGTCCTCGAAACGCTAGCCGGGGCCATTGCTCGCAATGCCGACGTTCTGGCAGTACTGCGAGGGTGGGCGATGACAAATGATGCATTTCACAGCACCGCACCACAGAATCAGGGAGAGGGATTGGCCGATTGCATATGCCTTTCCATGGAAATGGCGGAAGTCAGACGGGACGACATTGGGTATGTAAATGCCCACGGCACCGGCACGCCTCTGAACGACAGTGCGGAGGCCAACGCTTACGAGACCGCCTTCCGCGGACGCAACCGTCCGATTCCTGTATCTTCGACCAAGTCATACCTTGGACACTGTCTGGGTGCGGCTGGTGCCATCGAGGCAGCCATTACGATCATGGCTGTTCGTTCGGGGACGCTGCTTCCGACGCTGCGGCTTAGCGATCCCATTGAGAGCCCGGGTGTGGACTGGCTGAGAGGAGAAGTGAAACGCCAACCCCTGCCCCTGGCCATGTCTGCTTCCAGCGGCTTTGGCGGAAGCAACACCGTTCTCGTATTCGGGAGCGCCCGTTCATGAATTCGCCATCCGTCCCGATTACCGGCATCGGTTCCGTGAGCCCGTACGGTCCGCTAGCGGGACTCATCCAACAGGGTCCCCTCGAACCTACCGATGTCACCGCCTGGACAAGCGCCGGGCAGCGGCGGGCGTTTCTCGTGCCGCCGTTTCGTCCCGCCACCGTAGTGCCGGGCCTGAAGACCAGGCGTCTTGATCGCTTGTCGGCGTGGGCCCTGGTCGCTTCTTCCTTGGCCCTTCAAGATGCGGGTATCGACCTGAACCTGGTCGATCGCTCCCGGGTTGCTGTGTTCTTTGCCACGGCGTTTGGCTGTGTTGAACTCACGGAAGCTTTCTACCTCAGCGCCGCCGCAAATGGCTGGAATGGAACCGATCCCATTACATTTCCGGAAACTCTCGCCAGCGCTCCGGCGAGTCACGTCTCGATGTTTCACGGCCTCCGCGGTCCTAATATCACGGTGAGCAACAAGTATTTCGGGGGCGAGAGCGCCATACTGCAAGCCACTTGCCTGCTTCGCCAAGGTCAGGCTGACTTGGCTATCGTCCTCGCGGGTGATGCGCTGTCGCGAAGCTTATATTCATGGTATGAGGAGGCAGGCCTGCTCTCGCCAGCGTGCTACAACTCGCATCCGGTATCGGAATCCGGCGGATTTATCCCCGGGGAAGGTGTAGCAGCTGTGGTGCTGGAACCGTCCGCTCGCATCAATGTCCGACCCAACGCCCGCTCCTATGCCCGCATCGGTGCTGGCCGCTGGGCGGCTGGAGGCCAACCCGTGAACATCATCCGCCAGATGCTTGCCGCTTCCGTCCCGAATCTTACAATCTGCGGCGGGAATGGTGTGCCTTGCGCCACCAGTCCCACGGCTACCTTGGCTCGCGAGATTGTAGGCGACGGGGTCGCGATTACCGAACCGCATGCGTTCGCCACCGGGTTGGCTGGCAGCGGCGCGCTTTTTCACTTAATCCTGGGAGTGAGCAGCCGGCGAGTCAGCGGGGCAGCCTTATTCCTGTCAACGGCTCGCAACAATGGATTTGCCGTCCTTCTTTTGGAGCTGCCTTGAATATGAAAGTGTGCATTGCAGCCGCCGCCTACGCAGTTCCGCCCAACGATGAGGCTGTAGATGCGGTTCTAGAGCGAGAACGAACCCGAATCGAGTCGGTGCTTTCTCCTTTAAGCACGGAGTCGAGGCAGAAGGCCATCGCGGGTCTCGGATTGAATCGGCTGCGCGTTTGCGGCGAAAAACAACTCTATGATTTGATTCTCGAAGCTGCTTCGAAGGCAATTGCCGAAGCCGCAATCGCACCACGGGACATCAATCTCATCCTGGATTACAGCACTTGGTCGGCCGAGACCTCACAGGGCCTCTCCTTCGCGCACAAACTCAGCGCGGATCTAGGTGCTGAAAATTCGATGATCTTGAGTTTTAAAGTCGGAGGATGTGCGGGACTTCATGTTGCTATCAAGACCGCGGTCGGGTGGATGTCCACCGATGAAAGCATTCAGACAGTCCTGCTGATAACCGGCGACGCCGCGCCGCCCGGCAACCGATCGTTGCTTCCGATCACAATGCATGGCGATGCGGGCAGCGCCGTAGTCTTGCGCCGCGAAGGCGGACAGGGTCCGTTGCTGTTGGGCGTCGAAGCTATGACTCTCGGACACCTCCATAAAGCGATCACTATTGCCAGAACCAACGGCCACTTCGACATTATTGTTGATGCCATGTGCATTGAGCGAGAGGTGATGCCGGTCTACTTTCTCAACATGCTTCGAGTAGTAAATCAGGCTTTGGCAGCGTCTTCCTTGAGTTTGAAAGATATTGACCATTTCATTTATTCCAACATCAGCCACCGGGACCGCGAAGGTTTTGGCAAGATGTTAGGACTACCCAAGGGCAGCTTGCCGCAGACTCCCATGTCAGAGTATGGCCACACCTTCGCCAGCGATCTCGTGATTAATTACGTGACTATGCGCCGCGATGGGCTCATTCACCCGGGGCAATTGTTATTGTTCGCATCCGCTGGGATCGGTTTTACTTGGGGAGTAACAATTGCGCGGGCCTGACCACACCTGACGTCAATTGGTTCCGCTTAATTACATGCGTCGCGTACAATTCATCGAACTCCACGAACAACCGTGGTTCCCGTCATCGCTTCGAGCGGACGTTACGGATGCGCTTCAGTTTGGGTTCAACCTCTTACACGCCTATGATCCCATCGCTCCACTGTTACAAAGCGTGATTGACTCCACTGGGAACCGGACGCACGCCACTCAATCGATTGTCGATATGTGTTCTGGCGGAGGTGGTCCGTGGTTGGATCTTGTTCGAAACCTTCGATGCCGGGACGCCGGAGGAGATTCCGAGGACATTCAGGTTTGGCTCACTGATAAATATCCGAATCTCGAGGCGTTCCAAAGTGTCAGTGCCTCTTCTGACCA
>QHZX01000482.1 GCA_003224835.1 Acidobacteriota bacterium
CTAAAGACAATCCTCAAAATTCGTATCGGAATGGACCGTTGTTCGCCTGCTACACGGTTGAGGCGCTGAATGGCATTCTTGCGTTGATTGCCGAGCAGCACATCAATTTTCGGGGCACAGTGACGTGGTCGTCCGAATTCGAAGACCAGCCGTATTTCGAAGGCTATCGGGAACTAGCCACTAACGGAATAGATAAACCAGTGCTCAACGTATTCCGAATGTTCGGGCTGCTCGGTGATCAGCGGGTGAACGCCGCAAGTTCAGGGTCGTTGACCCTGGACGAGATTGTCAGTCGCGGCGTGCGCGAACGGCCAGACATTAATACGATCGCCTCGCGCAAGGAGCGTGAGGTCGAGATTTTGATTTGGAATTACCACGATGATGATGTCAGCGCGCAGGACGCTCCCATTGAGATGATAATCAGTGGAATACCTGGTGGAACAACGCACGCTTTATTGGAGCATTTCCGCGTGGATGCAAACCACAGCAACTCATTCGCAGCATGGAAGCAAATGGGCTCGCCGCAATCGCCTTCGCCCGAGCAGTACCAAGAATTGGAACAAGCAGCACAACTGCAGCTTCTTGAGTCCCCGCGGTGGGTGCCCTTGACTGATAGCGCGCTGCATCTGAAATTCTCTCTTCCCCGGCAGGGGCTTTCGCTGATACGTATCTCCTGGTAGAGCAACAAATGTGGTATAAGGTCTCGGGATAACGTTTACTTCGGAGAATGCCATGAAATCATCCCGACGACAATTCCTAAAGACGAGCGCAGTCGCGGCCGGAGGTGCAATGGCCGTGCGCTCCAGAGCTGCGTGGGCCCTCCCATCCGCGAGCGTCGCTATTAATGCTCCTCTCTCGGTATTTGGATATTCAGACGTACAACTACTCGAGAGCCCATTGCGCGAACAATTCGATCGCAATCACGATTTGTTTTTGCATATGAACGAGGATGCCATGCTCAAGCCATTTCGCCAGCGCGGGGGTTTGGCGGCCCCGGGTCCAGATATGGGTGGATGGTATGACAATGCCGATGACTTCACTCCGCCGGAGAATTTTCACGCTTTTATTCCCGGGCACAGTTTTGGGCAGTACCTTTCTGGACTTTCCCGTGCGTACGCCGTGACTGGATCAAAGGCGACGCAGGAAAAGGTTCACCGGCTAGTGGGTGCCTTTGCAGAAACAGTTGAGCCCTCCGGGAAATTCTATGTGGATTACCACCTGCCTGCGTACACCTATGACAAGACAAGTTGCGGACTGATCGACGCGCACGAGTTTGCCAAGTGTCCGAACGCGCTCGACGTGCACTGGCGCGCCACTCAAGCCGTATTGCCGTATTTGCCGGAAAGGGCGCTAGGCCGCGCAGATCAGCGTGCTCGTCCACACAAGAGCGTGGCCGATACGTGGGACGAGACGTATACGCTTCCGGAGAATTTATTTCTCGCATATCAGCGCAGCGGAAACGCACGCTATCGTGATCTCGCGGTCCGCTTCATCGAAAAGGACTATTTCGATCCATTAGCTGAAGGGCAGAACGTCCTTCCGGGCGAACACGCCTACAGCCATGTAAATGCTTTTAGTTCAGCGATGCAGGCATACCTGGTGCTCGGGGAGGAGAATTATCTGCGTGCTGCCACCAATGGTTTGCGTTTCGTGCACGAGCAGAGTTATGCGACCGGAGGATGGGGGCCTGACGAAGCTTTCGTGCCTCCCAGAAAAGGCTTGCTGGAGGCCAGCTTGGGGACTACGCATTCGAGCTTCGAAACACCATGCGGTGCATACGGGCACTTCAAGATCACGCGTTATCTGCTCCGGGTTACGCGCGATTCCCGTTACGGCGACAGCATGGAACGTGTGCTCTACAACACTATCGGGGGCGCCACCCCGATCCTTGCGGATGGCACGAGCTTCTATTATTCGGATTACAACCACGTCGGCAGAAAGCTGCACTATAGGGACAAGTGGCCGTGCTGTTCGGGCACGTTTCCGCAATTGACCGCCGATTACGGCATCAGCTCGTATTACAGAAGTGACGATGGAGTATACGTCAACCTTTTTATCCCGTCCCGTGTTTCGTGGGTGCAAAACGGCACTCAGTGCACGATAACGCAGACAACGGAATACCCCCGCGCGAACACTACGCAATTTGCGATTGCATTAGAGAGGCCGGAAAAATTCACTGTACATATGCGAATTCCGGGTTGGGCGGGCGCGAAGACTAATTTGTCAGTGAATGGCGGGCGTGCAGAAAGTGCCGTTGAACCGGGAAAATTTGTTCCTCTACAGCGCACATGGAAGAATGGGGACAGAATCGAACTCGAGTTAGAGATGCCGCTGCGGCTGGAAGCGGTGGACGACCAAAACCCTAATACTGTCGCATTGCTGTGTGGGCCGCTGGCGTTGTTTGCAGTCGAGAATATTCCCGCGCGCATTACGCGCAAGCAGTTGTTGTCGGCTACGGCAGTTGCGCAATCATCGGACGACTGGAGCGCTAAGACGGATGGCGGCGTGCTAATTCTGAGGCCATTTGCCGCAATCATGTCCGAAAATTATCGGCTGTATCAGCAGGTGGAAGGCTGATTGAAGCAGTTTTTCGGAAGTGGCGGTGAACTCGATTTTTCAAAATCATAGCGAAACGCATAGTATGCGTTTACTATGCTGTGATCTTTCTTTACGGGAAACAATTTTGATGAAACGAAGAGAGTTCCTCCAGAATAGCGCTGCGGCGGCCGGCCTGCTTTTGTTCAATGCCGCACCACCCGCATTTTCGCAAACGGCCGACGCCCGCATAGAAGTCGTGCTCGATGAGCCGCTCGGAACCATTGAGCCAAATGTTTACGGGCACTTCGCTGAGAATCTCAGCGGGGTCATTTACGACGGAATTTGGGTTGGCGAGAACTCGAAGGTCCCAAACATGAACGGGATTCGCAAAGAATTGGTGGATGAAATGCGCAAGATTAAGCCACCGCTCGTGCGTTTTCCCGGAGGCTGCTTTGCTGACAGCTATGACTGGCGCGATGGCGTCGGCCCGATAGACAAACGGCCACGGCGTACGAATTTTTGGAATGGAGAAGAGGCAGCCGCGGCACCCGATTCGCATCGCTACGACCCGAATCGGTTTGGCACGAACGAATTTGCTCAATTCTGTAGGCTTATCGGCGCACAACCGTATCTCGCAGCCAACCTGCGAAGCCTGCCGGCAGAGCAGTTTTACCGTTGGGTGGAATACTGCAATTCACCCGCGGGAAGCACAACGTTAGCCGATGAACGCGCGGCTGCTGGATTCAAAGATCCGTTAAACGTGCGCTACTGGGGTGTCGGTAATGAGTCGTGGGGCTGCGGCGGCAACTTCACTCCGCAGGAGTACGCTGTTGAGTATCGGAGATATACCGCGTGGGTCCCCACCTATCAACACAATAGCCCAAATAATGGCGAGCTCGCATTCATCGCTTCTGGACCGAACGACGATAGCTGGGACTGGACGCGCAGTTTTCTGGAGGAGATTGTCCGCAAGGGAAAGTCCCAAATCCGCGGAATATACGGTTTGGCATTGCACTACTATGCCTGGAACCTCAGCCGCGGAAAAACTCGGGATTGGGTGCAGGGCAAGGGCGATGCAGTGAAGTTCGACCCTGCAGATTGGTACGAACTTTTACGCCAGGGCGATGTCATGGAATCCTTGATTAACGGGCACTGGCAGGTCATGGGAGAGTTTGATCCCGAGCACCATATCAAACTTGTGGTCGATGAATGGGGACCTTGGTATCGCCCTGGAAGCGAGCTCACGCCAGGCGATCAACTTGAGCAGTCGCCAACGTTACGTGACGCGGTTTTCAGTGGCATGACGCTCGATACCTTCAATCGTCATCCTGAAAAAGTTGCGATTGGTTGCTGCGCCCAATTGATCAACTGCCTGAACAGCTTGTATCTGGCGCACGAGGATAAGTTCTGCGTAACTCCAGTAGGGCATGTGTTTGCGATGTATGCCGCCCACCAGAGCGGACAAAGTCTGCGAACAGAATTTTCGGCGCCATCTGTCCACTACGATCGAG
>QHZX01000483.1 GCA_003224835.1 Acidobacteriota bacterium
CTGCTGAGCCCAGCTCTGCTGCGGTGGTTGCCAGCGCGTTCACCGATGGCCGCGGAGTGGACTGCGTGATGATTGCTGCAGCTGCGAAGTCGTTCGGTCCCTGCGAACAGGCCGTAGATATTTGTCGCGATCGCGGGCGCATCGTTGACGTAGGAGCTGTTGAGCTGAGCTTCCCCTGGAATACGATGTATCGCAAAGAGCTGAAGCTGCTCATGGCACGCGCGTACGGTCCGGGCAGCTACGACCCGCAATATGAAAAGCAAGGCCATGACTACCCATTCGCATACGTTCGTTGGACGGAGAACCGCAACATGGAGGAATTTCTCCGCCTCATCGGCCGTGGGCAGATTTCAGTGCAGCAGCTGATCACTCATCGCTTTCCACTGGAAGAAGCTGCTCGTGCGTATGAAACCATCATGGAACCCGGCTCTGCCAGTCTGGCGGTTTTGCTGCGGTATCCGGAGTCCGAGCTTGAGACGCAGCGTACGTTTACGCCAGCGCGCAGAATCTCGGTTACTCCTCACCCAAAAGCGCGCGGGGAAACTGCGGTGGCACTGGTCGGGGCTGGCAATCTCTCTCGCTGGGTTCATCTTCCCATTCTCAAAAAGCTGCCTGGCGTGCGCCTGCGAGCTGTCTGTTCCGCGCACACCGCACGCTCCAAAAGCTACGCAATCCGTTTCGGTAGCGAGTATTGTTGCACTGATTACAACGAGATTCTTGCCGATCCGAAGGTGGATGCGGTCATTCTGGTCACCCGCAATCGACAGCACGCACAGCAAGCGCTCGACGCGCTGCGCGCAGGCAAGCACGTCTTTGTCGAAAAGCCTATGGCTCTTACCGAGGACGAGTGCCGCGCCTTGTGCGATGCGGTGGTAGAGACCGGACGCCATCTTACCGTCGGGTTCAATCGGCGCTTCGTGCCCTTCTATCGGGAGATCAAACGCCAGCTTGCAAAACGAACTGGACCTGCCGTTCTCAACTGTCGCATCGACAGCCCGGGCATTTCCGGAAACTACTGGATGGCAGACCCTCAGGAAGGCGGCGCTATTCTCGGCGAGGCTTGCCACTTCACAGATCTGATGTATTGGTTACTCGATGCCGAGCCGGTGAGTGTGTCCGCATACTCACTCCCGCCCGGCAAGGATGTCATCGGAGAGAACAACACGGTAGCGAGTTTTCGCTTTGCCGATGGCTCGGTGGGCAATCTTACTTATTGCACAGTTGGCAGCGCGACTTCGGCCGGTGAGCGGGTTGAAGCATTCGCTCCCGGCTTTGGCGCGACCACCGAAAATTTTAAGCGGCTGGTTGTGCAAAAAAATCTGGTGAGCACTCGCAATCTTTGGTACGCAGAAAAAGGATATCGGTCCCAGATGGAATCTTTTTTCACCCGGCTTCGCCAAGGCCAACCGCCGGAGGTCACGGTTGCTGATGGCGCTCGTGCCACCATCAGCTGTCTTCGGATGCTCAGCTCTGCCCGCGAGCTTCTCCCCTTTACCATCGATTGGCAAGCAGGAGTTGGTCACCAAGCCCAATGAAGGTATTGCAACTTGGTCCTTATCCGCCTCCGCACGGAGGAATCCAGACTCACGTTGTGGCGTTGCGAGAGATGTTACGCCAGCGCGGAGTACACTGCGCCGTTGTGAATCTCACCCGAACTCGTCGTCCATCGAGCGACGGCGTGTATTACCCAAGCAGCGGATTGCAAGTGCTCTGGCTTCTGCTGCGACGCCGGTATGATGTTTTGCATTTGCACATCGGAGGGAGAATCTGGCCCAGGCAGTTGGCGCTGGGAATCTTGTGTTCAATGCTTCCCGGTGGCAAATCTGTGCTGACATTCCACTCCGGCGGATATCCATCCTCAGTCGAAGGTGTTTCCACCACCCGCCGTAGTGTGAAGGCGTGGGTGTTCCGCCGCTTTGATCGGATCATCGCTGTCAATCCCGAGATTGCAGCTTTCTTCGGACGCCTAGGTGTTCGGCCGGAACGCATCCGCATGATTTCGCCACATTCGCTCCCGGCAAATCACCTCAGCGATTCGAGTGAACTTCCACCCTCAGTTGAGTCCTTTTTTCGTGATCATCATCCGCTCCTCATCACAGTGGGATTATTGGAAAAAGAATACGATCTGCCGCTTCAGATTGATACGATGGCGCGAATACGGGAAAAGTTTCCGACAGCCGGTTTGCTTATCATAGGTTCCGGCAGCTTACACGAAGCTTTAAAACAGCACATTGAGAAAAAGTCCTATGCTGAGCACGTCCTGCTATACGGCGACCTGCCCCATGCTGCGACCCTTCAAACTATAAGCCGGGCTGATCTTATGCTGCGGACGACTTGGTATGATGGCGACGCGTTATCCGTGCGCGAAGCCCTCCACTTCGGTTTGCCGATCATTGCCACAGATAACGGCATGAGGCCGGAAGGCGTGCGCTTGATTCCCGCGCGGGATGGAGACCCGTTGCTGGCAGCAATAGACACCATTCTCCAAAACCCACGGCAACAGGGTCAACCGCCTAAGCAAACTGAGGACGGCAACCTGCTGGAAGTGCTTAGGCTGTATCAGGAATTGGCACGTTAATCTCTTAAGACTGGAGATGCATTGAGCAATGACTAGTCCGGGTCAATCCACAAGAAGCACAGCCCCGGTGTTTGTGGTGGGCTGTCCCCGTTCAGGGACCACATTGCTCTACGACATGCTGCTTTCGGCGGGTGGCTTCGCCGTTTATCTGGCCGAATCCAATGTATTTAATCTTTTAGTCCCTCGTTTCGGCAATCCGGGCGTGGAGAGTAATCGCCGCCGTCTTCTCGACGTTTGGCTTCAGACGAAATTGTTCC
>QHZX01000484.1:0-1259 GCA_003224835.1 Acidobacteriota bacterium
TTCGGAAAAACGACCAATGAACGAGACAAAAAACTTGTTGGCGGGCAGCAGGGCGCCGGAAAGCAACGGCTTCTCGTCAACGTTATTTGGATTGAATTCGTCCTGCACATCGACGCCGTGAACAATTACATCAATGTTTTCTCCTCGCTCGCCACGCTCAAGCAATGCGCTTCTAATGACTTGATTCGCCACCACGTGATGGTCGATGCAGGAAGCGTACTTGCGATTGCTTTCCATGTGCCCCAATTCATTGAATAGTTGATCGACCACCTTGACGTGAGGGAATTTTCGTTTGATCTCGGGAAGCAGTTCGTAAGTGAATGTCGAGCCGGCAAGAAATAGCACGTCGATCTTTCGGGACTCTATTAAATAAAACAGAAAATTCCTGCGTTGGTCTTGCTCAAGGAACTCGCACAGATGGTAAATCTCTTTGCTGATAGCCTCGTAACGCGGCGTATTGTCGCCAAAACTCTTCTCCACCGGCAGACTGGTGATTACCGATAGTGAGAATCCATTGGCCGTCAAGACTTCGCAAAGCCTCAGCAGAACCGTGTCCGCCCCACCGGTGATCACAAAAGGCAACGCCAGCAGGACACTCGGCTTGCGGGAGACCTTGCGGTAAGAAGTGCTTAGGTTGAGGTTGGGATTTGCCAACTCGATTACGGCGGCATTTCGTTGCTCCGAGCGGCGGTAATTAGCGCGCTTGAGCAATTTTTTGTTGAACTCCCGGATTTTGGCCATTTGCGCCTCGAACGAGGGCACTGCGGCGTCATGGCTTAGGCTGCTGTTACCATGGATCCGGTACAGCATCAGCGGCTCGGGAATGTTGATGGCCCGCGCCCCCAGCGCCAGCATCCGCAACCAAAGGTCCCAATCCTCCGACACATAATCCCGGCCCAACCCCCAATCGTGATATCCCCCGGTAAGTTCCCAAAACTTCTTGGAATAAACGGCCACCGTAGAAATTTGGTTCCAGACGGTTATCTGTTCCAGCGTTGGACGTGCAGCGACCTCAAAAAGTTTGTCCGACCTTCCAAACAACTGCACAGAGGGAGACACAATATCGTAGTGGTAGTTTTCGAGCAGGAAGAGCGCCTTTTCGAGATAGGTAGGCTTAAGCTTGTCGTCTGCGTCCAAACAGCAAATGTACTTGCCGGCCGCTCGCTGAATGCCGAAATTGCGATTGTCCCCTACCAAATGCCGCCCTTCGCGATAGAAGATCTTGGTCTGCGGACGGTTAAGGGAATGCAGTGTAGCAA
>QHZX01000484.1:1500-3780 GCA_003224835.1 Acidobacteriota bacterium
GAGAATCGCTGGTACAAAATGGCTCGCCGCAGACGCTGCAGCTTGGAATTGTGGATCTCTTCCAATCGTGCTTGGTTCTCCGCCAACGCTTTCCCTTGCTGCTCAATGATCTCGTCCTTCTTTTCGAGCTCAAACAGAAGATCTTCTCTCGCCTCGGCGCTTCGTCTTATTTGCTCAATCAGTGTCTGGTGGCCCTGCTCCAGATCTCTATATTCTCGTGAGTTCGTGATATCAACTTGCTCATTCAATTTGTAGAGCGCGGTCAGCCCAAATCCATAGCGCGATTCTGCGATGGCGCGAATTTCTTTCTCGAGCAATAACTGAAACAGCTTTTCATGGCCAAGGCTGCGAATAAGCGCCGATTTATGATGCAAATACAGAAACGCTTTTTCCAGTTCATATTCCGCGCCAGGCATGAACGCCGGATTCTTGAGCTTGTCGTGGAACGCTTCGCGAAACAGATCCATCGGCAGGTCATCAAAAAAGGCGCGATATAGCTGATAGAGCTCAAACCAGGTACGCCCTGCGTTGGCCGCGCTGCTCAAGTTCTGCAGCTCGGAACGAACCCGATATTTGACCAGCCGCTCCGGCAAAATTAGTGGAGCGCTCGCGGCGGCGAGATGGGTCCACATATGGAAATCGTGCGCTTGGATGGAACTCAGGTGAAACAGGCCTGCCTGCAGGTAGAGTTCGCGTTCGACGAAGGCCGTGTTGGTATGCAGGGGACAACCGTCGTAGAAGCTTGTGCGAAGGATTTGAGCCTGGCTCAACTGTGGTCGGTCATAGAATTGTTTGAAAACGTGAGGCCCCGCGATGACTTGGCCGTTTTCATTCATCACATCAACCCAGGAAAACGCCCAGCGATATTTGGATCGATCAAGCGCGTCAAAATGTTTTTGCAAGCGCTGTGGATACCAGGCATCATCACCGCATAGGATAGCGACGTACTTACCACGCGCAGCTAAAATACCATTGTTCGCGGCGACGGCAGGCCCTTGGTTATTCTGCGGAGAATAGATGATGCGCCGATCGTCGAAACTGCGAATGATCTCCTCGCTCTTATCCGTTGAGCCGTCGTTAATGATGATCAACTCGAAATTCTCGAAGCTTTGCCGCAACGCGCTGCGGATCGCCTCGGCCACGTATTTTTCGTGGTTGTAGACAAGCAAGATAACGCTGATGGGAGGAGTTCCCGGCATTTTTAAAACCCGCAAACGGTCGCTATCGCCCTGAAATCAGATCAACAGCTGAAAGCTCTGTCCAAGCCTTTGAATTTGGTCCGTCACGCGACCACTTCATGCACTAGTTCTTCGTATTTTGAGAGTACCGAGTTCGGCGGGCCGTCGGCTAAGAGCCGCCCATGGTCGAGCAGCAAAACCCGGGTGCAGAGTCGGCGCACCGCCTCACAATCGTGAGTCACCAGCACGATCGTCTTGCCCTGTTCTCGAAACTTATCCAAGCGAGCGTCACACTTGGCGCGAAACTCAGCATCGCCTACTGCCAGCACCTCATCAATCAGCAGAATATCGGGATCTACCTCCGTGGCGATGGAAAAAGCCAGCCGCATAAACATGCCGGAAGAGTATTGCTTGATGGGTGAATCAACGAACTCTCCCAGTTCAGCAAAATCGAGGATCTTCTCTTCGCGTTCTTGGATCGCGCGACGGGAAAGCCCGAGCAGGAGACCGTTCAGGATGATATTCTCGCGTCCCGTCAAGTCGTGATGAAATCCTGCTCCCAGCTCGATCAACGGAGCCACGCTGCCCTGCACCGCAATTTTCCCCAGAGTGGGACGGTATACCCCTGCAATGATCTTTAGCATCGTGCTCTTGCCTGATCCGTTCCTTCCAATCACCCCCAGCGACTCTCCGTCGTAGACCTCGCAGGAGATGCCTTTCAGCGCCTCAAATACCTCCGTCGCCGAGGACTGCCGAAACATTTTCGTGAAGGCCTCGCGCAAGGAATCAGCACGTTCACGAATCACGCGATACCGCTGCACGACATCTTCGAGATGGATTCGGCGAATCACGCGCGATTAGACGTAGAACACGAAAGTGTGTTGCCATCGACGGAAAATGGCGTAACCGGCCCACAAGGTGATAAGGCCGATCAGCAGGGTAATGATCACCGATTGCGCCGTCGGCAGCTGCCCGTAATAAATGGACAGGCGAAATTCGTTCAGCAAGTAAAGCATGGGATTGAGGCGGAATACAGCACGATATCGTTGGGGCAAAAACTCCAGCGCGTACATAACCGGGGAAAGGTAGAACCATCCGGTGA
>QHZX01000023.1:0-6630 GCA_003224835.1 Acidobacteriota bacterium
TAGCTTCCCGGATTCGTCCTTTGACTAGAATCTCCAGCAGGATCTTGAAACCCTCCGGCTGCAGTCTCAGCTCATCAATGCACTGCCGCCGCACCACAAAATAGCCGGATAGCGGGTCTTTTACTTTGAGCCCTCTGCTGCGCAACGGCGCGGTAGCGAGCAAGGTGCTGCATCGTGAAACAAAAACACGGAACTTGTTCCATTCGCCGACGCTATCGCCATTACCCTTCACGTAACGGCTGGCAATTGCAATATCGCCGCCGTTCAGCACGGGAGCCAAAAGTTCGGGCAAGAGCTCGGGGGGATGCTGCAGATCGGCGTCGATCACGCCTAGAAGGTCGGCGTCGGTATGTGCCCAGCCGTGAATTACCGCGCCAGCCAGTCCGCGTTGTCCGTGACGCTCGAACACTCGTACTCGATGGTCTTGCGCAGCACAGGCACGGCCTACATCAGCTGTCCCATCGCTGCTGCCGTCGTCCACGATAATGAATTCACAATCAACTGGCGCTTTTTCAACCGCAGCGCTCAGGCGGTCCAGAAGAACGGGAATATTTCCTGCTTCATTGAGAGTTGGAATTACCAAGCCTAGCTTGAGTCGCGAGACGTCGCCCATACGGATTTTCCTGTCCTAACGTGGTGTGATCAGTGCAGCGCAAATCTTGGATGTTCCTGAGCCCAAAGGTGGTTGGTCAATGTCAAATCAGAACTGCTGTAGTTGAGTTAAGTAAAAACCTGAAACCAGCTCAGGCTGCGACGGTCGAATCGAGTTGTGTTTGGGGGGTGTCGCTGACAACTGCGTTTAAGCGGGCCACGACGGCCGCGTGAACACTGTCAGGATCGCCGGCGGATATCAAGCTTAGCGGAGCCAACTGGCGCAATTCGAGATACGAGCTGCGATACTGCCGCATGAAGTCGATAGGGTATTCAGGTTTTCGAGCGCGGGCTTCTTCCGGCACCGCGTCTAGCAGATAAGAAACGTCAGTGCGCGGCGCCAGTGACAACACGAAGCGCGCGTAGGCGCGAGCCAGCCAATGCTGCATGGGCAATGCCGCCAATTGATCGTAGATATAGCGATCGAAAATAATTACCCCGCCACTACCCGCAACGCGCTCTTTGCGAACAATTTGCCGCAGACGAAAAACATCGGCGATGTGTAGTAGCGACCTTCCGATCATCAAGGGAAAAGAGCGGGTATTCTTGTCGTTTCGGTTGGCTGGCTTTTCGGGCGAGCCGATAGTGCCATCACTCTGCAACACCTTCCGGCTGAAACCGGAACGCATGGATGAAAGTACGGCGACGTTATCCCAAAAAGTCAAAATGCGGACACTCAGGCCCTGCCGCGTGAGATGGTCGCGCAGCTTTTCAATCTGAGTGCTCTTACCTGCGCCGTCAATTCCCGAGAAAGTGATCAATAAGGGAGCCAAGAAAGTCTTTCCTCGCAAAAAGTACAAGAATTTAAGTCGTCAAGAACTTCAGTGTCCGGGTGCATTCGGCACGTGCCCTGGGCTACCTGCCGAAAGTGCAGCCACCGTCCCCAAAGCCACGCCCGCTCCGGCGATAAAACCGAAGCGGATCAACCATGACCGGACCTGCCGCTGTTTCGGGGGAGCAATTGCGACGCCTGCAGGCTTTGAGGCTGCGCTTCCGCTTACCTGGACAGAAGGAGCGACTGCAGTACCGCTCGGCCCCGGCGCAGCAGGAACATTATTTTGAGCAGGTGCGTTCTGAGGCGCGGGCGTGTTGCTCGCGGGCGGGGTTGTGGACCTACCGGGATTCTCCGGGAGTTCAATTGGTGGTTGTGTTGAATTCTGCGCAGGCTGCTCTGCAGGAGTCTGAGCCTGAGCAAGAAGCGGCGCCGTGACGCCGCTTAATAGAAAGATCAATATAAAGATCGTTGCCCGAAAAACGATCTGATTCATAGCACCTCCACGTAGCGCGATCACGCCGCCACAGGCTGGGGTTGACCGACTTTTTCCGTTCCGAGATCTTCGATCTCTCCCATAAGTTCCTGCTCGGCAGTACAGCCGGCAGAGGCGTCGAACACAGGGAACTTGCTAAACAGTTGGTCCATGCGCGTCAATTCAAGGAAAATACTGGCTTCCGGAGAAATTTCCCCAAGTTGTATAGCACCGTCATTCTTAGCGACCGTTTCCATGCAGTCCAACAAACCATCAAGGCCTGCCATATTCATCTGGCGCACACGCGAAAAATCCACAACTACGTGCGGACTTGCTGTTGACATCCTGGTTTTCAGTTCCCGCCCGAGCTTGCGTGCTTCCTTACCCCCGAACACTTCTGGCAACTTGATCATGATTGCGGACTGCGTATTCATGTCACCTTCCCTTGGGTCCTGCAACGCTGTGCAGAAACTTAAGATCCATTTATTTGTGCACCACAGTTGCTTTATATACAGATGCGAATTGTTAATAACTGGTTTACGCCGTGTGAACCTTTCAGCTCGCTATTTGTAACTTGTTCTTGACAATCCCTCCCTGGTGGCCCTGCTGCGTAAACGCAAGAGATTTGGTCGCGCGAATCAAACTTGAATCGGTAATCGCGATCTCCGCCTTGCGATCGAGATGAAACATCTTCTGATTGCTGACGATCGAATGGCGCACGGTCAGGCTGAGCCCAATGTACGTTTGCTGCAATATCCACGACTGCTCGACCGTGGTGCCGAAATCGATTTCGCAATCTCGCTCAATCGCGCTGCCGCCGATGATGGTGCAGCCTGCCCCAATGCGCGTTCCCGCACCGATGTACACCGGGCCTTCGATCACGCATGACTCATCAATTTGCGCGCCAGCACCAAGCCAGACGCCATCACCCACTTCGGAGCCTGCGGGACGAAGCCTACACTTGCCGCATAACGCGTCTTCCGTCAGTCGGCGAAAATCCTGCGGTTTGCGCAGCCGGTTGACATACCCGTCATAAAGAAAACGTTCTTGCTTGGGAATAAGCGCGCCAAGCGTCTTTCGATATGCTCCGTCGGCATTGCGCAGAGATCTGGCATCAACCACTGCGATGTCCAAAGAACCATCGGGTGCGTAGACCTGGGTCAAGGTCGCGCTTTGCTCACCATGGAAGCGCAGAACTTCTTCAAAATCCAGATCGGTGTATGCGCCGGCACGCAACAGAATGAGTGTTTGCACGCCTTCCCGTACGGACTCCGCAACCGCTCGATCCCAGGTCGCGCCCGCATCGCTCGAAACGAAGGATCGCGCCAACTGAGTGAGCGTCGGCCCCTCGGCGATTACCGTCGTGGTTTTGACTCCCGACTGCCGCAGCTTGTCAGCAGTTCGATCCAACAGGCTCTTGCCCAATAGATCCAACTTCGGATTAGGAACGTTGCTGAGAAACTGCCGGCGTTTCCTGGCACCATCGTTCAACGACTCATGAGTGCCCGACTCATTGCTGTTCGATGCCGCCAAAGTCAGGATTGCCCCGATTTGCACTTGCTCTCCTTCCGCTATTGCGGTTGCTCGTGTTGCTTCTTACAACCCAGGTTTAAGCTGCATTACTCGTCGGCATTTGCGAAATAATAGGAAACACCGTCCGAGGAAATTCGCGGGTCAGTTCCTCAGAATTCCAACGCACCGGGGCTTCTCTTCGCGACCGCGAACGTGTTCGGCTGCCGGCTGCTTCATTGTCTTGTTGCGTTCGTCCCAGCAACTCGCGGATGCGAAGCTTTGCCTTATGCAGTTGCGATTTGGAATTTCCCACCGAGCAATCGAGCAGTTCGGCAATCTCCTGGTGCTCGTAGCCCTCTACTTCATGCAATAAGAATATGGTCCGATATCCATCGGGCAGTTCCTTGATTGCGCGGGCCAAAGCGATGCGATCCACGCAGCCGGTCAAACGGTCATCACGGCTGCCATATTCGCGGCGCACGACTTTCGCGTCCTGACTATAAGGTTCATCAAGCGAAACTTGCCGCAACGCTTTCTTGCGGAAGTGCATGAGAACGGTGTTCACCGCGATGCGATACAGCCAAGTGGACAGGGCAGAGTCGCCACGGAATGTTGCGAGTTTGCGGAACACTTGCAGAAATGCATCTTGCGTGAGGTCTTCAGCCTCGGCGGTATTGTTCGTCATGCGGAGGCACACGGAATACACCTTGGCTTTGTGCGCATGAAATAAAGAAGCGAACGCATCAGCGTCGCCACATTGGGCGCGCTTTACTAGGTCTAGGTCGGACTCGAATCGTGCGATGGCATTGGTGTCGGTGGTCACTGGGGCTCTCCTTTCAAAACGCCTGTCTTTCGTGGGTTTGGAACGATCTGGATTAGCCGTAATCACAGCTACAAAGTTAAAGTTCTTTGTGCAAATGGTCTATCCGGTTAGCTCTGTATCCAATACCAGACGTTCCTGTACCGCCTTGACCCACAACAATTTGGCGCCCTTCGCGTGAAATGGGCAGAACTGACGCGGGTTGTGGAAGATTTTTCACGAAGTCAGAAAGTTTTTCCTGCGTTGCGTCTTGCAGAAACTTGTTTGCAGAACGTGTCGCATTTCAGTGCCCTAATTGAGGTAAGCAGCCCCTCTTAGTAATGATTTGCAATCGCCGGCAGGATATTTTTGCGCTACAGGAAAGTCCCTTGTATTTTTGGTCCAGTAGTACATCCCACTGGTACGTTACGTTCAGTTTGTCAGGTGCCGGACAAAGATCTTCTCTGCTACAGGAAAGTCCTCAGGGGAATTACAGAGTTCGCAGGATTGTTAGAGTCGCGACCGCAGACTAATCTCTGGCTATGAAAGTTGCCCTCAACTTCCCTACCTTTCGAGCAGGTGTCGGCGCAAGATAGCGTCGGCACCTGCTTCTCGCCTCAAACCTGGCCCAGGTGGAAGAAGTTTCGGGGAGCCGAAAGTTGAGCGAGATTCCTAACATCGAAAATCCAATTCTTCCGGGAGGATAATGTGGCTATTGAATCTTTGAACGATCTTTTCATTGACCAACTGCGTGATCTTTACGACGCGGAAAACCAGCTGATAAAGGCGCTTCCCAAAATGGCTGAGGCAGCCAGTTCAGACGAACTGCGCCAGGGTTTTGAGGAGCACTTGGAGCAGACCAAAGGACATGCTGAGCGCATAGAACAGATATTTGAACAACTTGGTGAGAAGGCGAAAGGCAAGAAGTGCAAAGGAATGGAAGGCCTGATCAAAGAGGGAAGCGAAGCGCTGGAGGAAGATATGGATGAAGATGTGAAAGATGCGGCACTCATCGCCGCTGCGCAACGCGTGGAGCACTATGAGATTGCAGGCTACGGTACTGCGCGCACCTTTGCCAATTTGCTGGATCAGGACGAGGCTGCTTCATTGCTTGAGCAAACTCTGGAAGAAGAGAAGGAAACCGACGCCAAGCTGACTGAATTAGCGGAGGACATCAATGTGGCCGCCGAAGAGGGAAGCGAGGAAGAGACCGCAGGCGAAAAGAAATCAAGGAGTACGACCCGAAGGAAATCTGCTGCTTAATTTTACAACCTTTAAAAAAAACGGCAGCCCTCGGAGGCTGCCGTTTTTCTTGCAAGCTAGCTCTATTCGATTCCTGCCTGCACAACGTGCACGATGTTATTACGCACTGCATAAAGCACCAGATCACTAACTGAATGCAACTGCAGCTTGCGCATGATATTCGACCGGTGAGTCTCCGCCGTTTTTACGCTCAGTCCAAGAGCCACCGCGACTTCTTTCGTGCTCTTGCCCTCTGCGAGCAATTGCACGATCTCGCGCTCGCGCGGCGTCAGCCGGTTGCGCCCGGCAGTCGGAATGGGTGCTCCAGGCGTGCCTCCCTTTAGATAGCCTTCCAAGACCATAGTCGCTACCTTTGAGGTGAAGTACGTCTTGTCGCGCCGTAAGGCTTCCACCGCGGCCACCAGATCACGGGCTGCGTCGGATTTCAACAGAAACCCGCGGGCCCCGGCGTTAAGCACTTCTCGGACCACCTGGTCAGAATCGTGAAGCGTGAGAATCAGCACGCGTGCCTGCGGGTTTGCTTTTAGGATCTGACGCGTCGCCTCCAGACCGTTCAGTCCCGGCATTCCAATATCCAGAATGACAACGTCGGGCTTTAGCTGTTGGGCCTTATCAACTGCTTCGCGACCGTCCGCAGCTTCACCGCAGACTTGCCAATCATGCTGGGATTGCAGCAGCGCCATCAAACCTTTTCGAACTACTTCATGATCATCCGCGATTAGAATTCTGAAAGTACCCATCTTGCACCTCTCGTCGAACCTGGATCGAATTGCTGCAGGCAGCTACTTTGGAACAGCAGACCAAATCGTGCATCTTTCTTGCCAAACTATGTGTGTAACTCCAGTTTAATGAAAATCGATTAGCGTGGCTGACGCCACAGTAGCTTTCACGTCCCTACATCGTCTCTTTCAACCTGCTCAACACTCCTTCGCGCTCGAGATATTGTTTCCCATCGTAGTGAACTCAGGCGCTTGGTGACTGTGCTCTTCGAGCGATACAACTCTCACTCCCTGGGCTGGCTCAAGAACTACTGTCATATTGGACGCACATCCTCCGCAAAGCCAGAGGTGAAGCGTTTGCCGCTGCGGACGCTCATCGAAAGGCGCGCACTTTTCATCGCTGGCGGCCACTGAGATCGAGACCACCTCGAATTGGAAC
>QHZX01000023.1:6650-15486 GCA_003224835.1 Acidobacteriota bacterium
CAGCTAAAGCCTTAACTCTCCAATACAGTCGGCACTGTATTTTCACAGTGTTCCTACTGGGTTTAGAAACTTAGATGCGCGAATCGAATGAGCAGACTCCATCTGACAAAAGGTGCCCGGGAGACAAATGACCCGCAACTCTCGGTCATCTCAGCTAATATGCCTTTGCGAGACAAAGCCGAAGGTACCGCGGCCCCGTTAATCCCGGAAAAACTGACTTTAGACAATCTGCGGCGGGCCGCAGCCACGTGCACAGCGTGCGATCTTTGGAAAAAAGGCACTCAAACAGTGTTCGGAGAAGGTTCTCCACATGCCTCTCTCATGCTTATCGGCGAACAACCCGGCGACAAAGAGGATCTCGCTGGTCACCCGTTTGTCGGTCCAGCAGGTCGGTTACTCGACGAGGCGTTGGTCGCGGCAGGTATCGATCGTCGCGAAGTGTATGTCACCAACGTTGTGAAACATTTCAGTTGGATACCGGCAGAGCGGGGGAAGCGCCGCATTCACAAGAAACCCCGTTATTCAGAAATCAAAGCGTGCAGACCATGGCTGGACGCCGAAATCGCGGTGACGCGTCCGCAGGTTATCGTCTGCCTTGGCGCAACGGCGGCGCAATCGCTGCTCGGAAAAGAGTTTAGTGTGATGCGCGACCGTGCAAAATTTGTTCCATCCGAGCTTGCACCAAATGTGATGGCAACGGTCCACCCTTCATCTATTCTCCGTGCTTCGGATGACGAATCGCGACGTGCGCAGAAGGAGATGTTTATCGCCGACTTGCGAGTTGCCGCTGCTAGAGTCCGCAAGCTACGCCGCGCAGCTTAGATTGGCGCGGGGTCGAACGAGGCCAACTCACTTTACCTGCCAGCTTAGTGCCGTTACATCTTTTCCTGTAACAGCGTACAGTCGTCAGCCGATGCCTCAAAAAGTTACGTGCGACTAGAGTCAATCTCGTATGAGTTCCATCAAAACAACATCGCGGCATCCACCTGGGGAAGACGAGGAGTACAAGACGCCGCGGGTGCCGGTTACTAAGGAACCTGAACCAGACGTTCCCGACACAGATGATGAAATTCGGGAACTCGTGAAACCAGTACACCCGGTACAAGTTTCCAGCGAAGTACGGCCACATCTATGGGCGTGACCCGATCACGGATTCGCAAATTAATTTTCGGCGGCGCAGTCGTTGGGGGTGCCGGTCTCGGACTTGGCGCCGGAGCCGTTGCCGGCTTGGGGCTCGCCTACTGGGGCTTTCGGCAGTCGCGCCGGTATCGACTGCAGGATCGCGTTGTGGTCATCACCGGCGGTTCTCGTGGTCTTGGATTAGCTGTCAGCTCCTCGCCGGAATGGGAACGGTGTTCGTCCGCCCGTGCGATGTTCGCGATGAGAAGCAGGTCAGCGAAACCATCAGGGATGTTCGTCAGGAGCTCGGTGAAATCAACGTTCTGGTTAACAATGCCGGAACGATTACTGTTGGCCCGACGGACACCATGACTGCAGACGAATATCGAGAGGCCCTTGAGGTTTTCTTTTGGGGTCCTTTGTACACGACGCTTGCAGTACTTCCTGACATGCGCAAACGACGCAGCGGCAGAATCGTCAACATTTCTTCCATCGGCGGGAAGATCAGTGTTCCGCACCTGCTTCCCTACAGCGTTGGTAAGTTTGCTCTCTCTGGATTCTCGCAGGGCCTCCGTGCCGAGCTTGTGAGAGACAACGTGTATGTAACTACGGTTTATCCCGGGTTGATGCGTACTGGGAGCCCGCGCAACGCTGACTTCAAGAGTAAGCACCGTGCCGAGTACACGTGGTTTTTGCTGAGTGACTCCGCTCCGGGGATATCGATTAATGCAGATCGCGCGGCCCGCCAAATCGCCGATGCCTGTGAATACGGGAAATTAGAGCTTATTCTTACGCTCCCGGCGAAAATAGGAATCAAGCTCCATGCGGTGTTCCCGTCCGTCACCTCAGCAGTTCTTTCCGCGGTGAACCGCGCTCTGCCTGATCCTGGCGAGTTAGGTCAGGGCAAAGCAAAAGGCGCGGCGAGCACAAATCGCATTACCGAGTCCTGGTTATCGGCACTCGATGAACGAGCGGCAAAGCGAAACAATCAAGTTCCAAATCCTATACCGGTGACCTCATGACGATTACTACTAATCTCGCTCCCAAGTATGGAAAAAAAGAATTTTCCCGCCGGCACGCAGCTACGAACCTGGAAACTGTGATCACGCTTTCAGCCGGAGCGGCCGCATCAATCTATGGTCTAGTGCGCAGAGACTGGTTCGGAGCCGCATTCGCGAGTGGCGGCGGATACCTGCTGTATCGCGGCGTGTCGGACCTCCGGCGACCATACAAAGGGAGGGCCAGAGTGGCTTTCACTATCGGCAAAACGCCCGAAGAGGTCTACGACTATGTTTACAATCCGGAAAACTGGGGCCATTTGCTTCGTGAGCCGATGTTTCAGGTTGATGGCGCCGGGAATGTGACGATTCGCCTGGGTCGCGGCGAAGAAGGAGTCGAATTCAAGTCCCGGGTCGAGATCACAGACCAGAGGCCGGGCGACTACATTGCGTGGGCGTCTGCCGACGAAATGTTCGAGCATCGCGGAGTCCTGCGATTTAAGAAAGCTCCTGGCGACCGTGGTACGGAACTTAGTATCGCCTTCGAATACAAGGCTCCCGCTGGACCGATCGCCCGGTCCCTGGCGGCATTGGTTGGCTTGGATCCCGAGCAGTTGGTGCGCGAGGGGTTACGTCAAATCAAGCAGCTCATGGAAACTGGAGAGATTCCCACCACCGCTGGACAACCAATCGGAGCACGCGGCCTGAAGGGCACGGCGGAACGGGTCCTCTATCATGAACGCCCGGCAGCAGAGATGCAGCCGCAAAGCCTGGCCGGCGACTAAGAAAAATTTCAGGAGGAATCAGTGAAAGCGCTTTGTTGGCAAGGAAAAAACAAGGTTGACGTCGAGCGTGTCAACGACCCCAAAATTCTCAATCCACGCGATGGAATTGTGCGCATTACCCGCACGGCCATCTGCGGCTCCGATCTCCATCTTTATGACGGCTACATCCCCACCCTGGAGCCCGGTGATGTTCTTGGTCACGAATTTATGGGTGAGGTGGTCGACACCGGTTCTGAGGTCAGTCGTGTCAAGAAAGGCGATCGCGTTGTCGTGCCGTTTACCATTGCGTGCGGCCAATGTTACTTCTGCAAGCACAACCTATGGTCTGCATGTGACAATACGAACCCGAATGCCTGGATGCTGGAGAAGCTCTACGGATATTCTGGCTCCGGCCTTTTTGGCTATTCGCACATGATGGGCGGTTACGCCGGAGGACAGGCGCAATTTGCGCGCGTGCCTTTTATCGACGTCGGTGCCCTCAAAATACCAGACGGGCTCAATGATGAGGATGTTCTATTCCTTTCAGATATTTTTCCGACCGGCTATATGGCTGCGGAAAATTGCGATATCAAGCCCGGTGATGTGGTTGCGATCTGGGGATGCGGACCGGTCGGGCAGTTTGCGATCCGGAGCGCATTTCTGCTCGGCGCTGAACGCGTCATTGCGATCGATCGAGTTCACGAACGCTTGAAAATGGCCCGTGCCGGAGGAGCTGAGATCATCGATTACGAAGAAGTTGACGATCTGGTTGAAGAATTGAAATGGATGACTGCGGGCCGCGGGCCGGATTCGTGCATGGATGCGGTTGGTCTGGAAGCGCACGGGACCGGGGTTGCCGCCGCATATGATTACGCGAAGCAGCGTTTAAAACTAGCTTTCGACCGGCCTACCGTCGTGCGCCAGGTAATCCAGGCCTGCAGAAAAGGCGGCGTGGTCTCGATTCCCGGAGTGTATGGGGGCTTTCTGGACAAGATTCCTTTTGGGGCCGCATTCGGCAAAGGCCTGATTCTCAAAATGGGCCAAACTCACATGCACAATTACACCGAGAAGCTGCTTAAGCACGTTGAGCAGGGCGATATCAAACCTTCGTTTGTAATTACGCACAGGTTAAGCTTGGATGACGCACCCGATGCCTACCGCACTTTCCGGGACAAGCAGGACGAATGCATCAAGGTCGTTCTCGATCCTTGGGCGCAGCCGGTAGCTGCATAATCAGAGTCATTGAACCGGATCTGGCGAGTCGCGGTAACCTCGTGAAAAAGCAGGCGCCAGCACGGCGTTACCTCACCCGGTTACCGGGCTTTTGAATCCTAATGCCATTAGAATGCGTCTGTTATAATGAACCCTAGATACAAGGAGAATCATGGCCACAATAACGCCCGAAATTAAGCCCCAGGAAACAACCAAGAAAGCTCCCGTTACTTTGACCTCAAAGGCCGTTGCGAAGGTGAGAGAGATCATGAGCCAGCAGGACCCAGTTCCGGCTGGGCTGCGCGTGGGCGTGGTCGGCGGAGGCTGCTCCGGTTTTTCCTACTCCATGTCTTTCGAAAACTCGCCAGGAATGATGGACAAAGTTTTCGATATGGAAGGCCTAAAAGTTTATGTTGACGCCACGTCCGTGATGTACCTGGACGGCTGCATTGTCGATTATCTGGAGACCCTCGAGGGTGCGGGTTTCAAGTTCGAAAACCCGAACGTGAAGAGCACCTGCGGCTGCGGCTCCTCATTTAACGTTTAATCGCTCGCGAAGAGTTTTTATCACAAAAGGCCCTCCAGAATAGAGGGCCTTTTCCTTATGTCCGCGTGCTTTTCGCGATAAATAAACTTACTGCTGATTCGGTTGCTGCGGGTTCGGCTGTGGAGGCTGCATTCCGCCTTGGCCAAAGCCGAATGCTGGCTGGTTCTGACCGTTGGTCCCTTGTTGTCCGTTCTGTTGCTGGACTTGCATTGTATTCTGCAACGGCGGCTGATTCGGCGTGGTGAGCAACCCGCCACGATCGGTGCTGGGATCGTAGATGAATTGCCACTGGTTGTAATGGTCTTTCTTGTTGAACTCCCGGATTGTTTTGTCCTTACTAGTGCTCGCAACTCCGATTATCGGCAATCCGCCAAAACTCGGCCCATTCCCAAACCCTGGCTGGTTCAGCGGTCTCGGACCTTGTGGCGAGTTTGTTTCCCCTGTTCCGTTCTGAACTGGTTGATCAGGACTCGACGTATCCTCGCCAGGCGCCTGCTGCCCGTTTTGTGGGCCGCCAGCAATTGAAGTCGGTCCCGGTCCGCCCTGCGCGACATTGTTATTCATGTTCAGCGCCCCGGGCTGTCCCCCTTGCACCGCTGAACCGGCGTCGATAGCTGTTCCCGGATCGCCCGGCGGCAGGCCGCTCGCAGCCCCAGGGCTGAAAGAGATTTGCACATCATTCATGCGCAGGAACTTGAAGTCTTTTCCGGTAATCGGGTCCTTGTAGCGCTTCCTCAGGTAGTGGACGTTGTTTGTGGTTTCGAGGTCCTCAATACGTGCCGGATACCGTCCAAATTTTCTAACATAGCGCCGGATCGCTCTTGAGTACTGCACGCCGCGATGGATCAACTCCTCCTCGCGGTCACGCTTGATCTGGAAATCGATTCTGTCAATCCACGCCAGCGAACCTACCGCCAACAATGTCACGAACAGCATGAGGGTCAGCAACATGTACCCACGTTCGTTTCGCCGAGATAAAAACGCTTTAGTCATTATTGTTTATTGACCTGAGTTCTTTAGCCCTGCGTGAGTGGAATGCTCTGCCGGTTATTACTCAGCACGTCCAGTATTTCCACCGCAGTCGGAGAAATTCTCACCACCTTATAGCGCCGGTCGACGATGTCGCCTTCACGGGCGATGAACACGTCTTCTCCCTGGGCCAGGAAAATCCGCCTGGTACCACCCGTCGGGGTCGCGTAGCCATAGAATTTGAGGTCAATTGGCGCCGGGGGTGGGGGGAGTGACGGTCCCTGGGCCTGCGGAGTGGCTTGGTCTGGCGTGACCGGTGCAATCGGCCTCGGAATATCCACAAATGCCCTAAAAATGTTGCGCCCGTTGCCTTCATACTTGGTATCTTCGCTGGTCTTCAAAAGGTCGGTTCGCAACGTTGGATCGAGCGACTGCGCAGCATTTTGTTTTCGCGAAGTGTTTCTGTTGCCTGGTCTGGCTGAAGCAGGATATTCCGCAACTGAAATATTCACCGGCGCTGGCGATGCCGCGCTCGGTGGTGCACCAAAGCCCAACAAGCCCGAAAAGCGCGTAGCCATCAGCACGACCGCAACGATCGCCAACGAAACCGCCGCGATCACCTTGTTGCGATTTTCGGTCCCCAGATTCACTACGTAGACCTCATGTAGGTTTGAATTCTCAGTTGTAGTCCCACCACCCCGTTCTGCTCGCCTCCAAGTTCCACGCCCTCAATCAGGAAAAATAACTTATTCCGCTCCATGGCATTGATGAACCGCACCAGTTGCAGATAGCCGCCGGATAAATTCGAAGTAATCTCAACCTGCTGCAGTCCATCGATGGGTGCATCTTTCAACTGATATCGAACCCCGGAGATGCGTACTCCGGCTTGAGAAGCCACTGATCCAAGACTGGCTGAAATTTCGGATTCTTGCGCAGGGAAGCGCTCCTGATAGAACCGATCGATCTCGTCTTTCGCGCGCGGGATTTTCTTGTCGAGTCCACGCCAAGGAGCATAGTCGCGAGCTTTCAACTGCTGCCACTGCTGCCTTAATTCCTGCTGGCGCGCCTCACGCATCCCGGCGATCGGCGTTAGAAGCATTGCTACGGCAATCGCATCGACCAGCACCAGCGCGGCAATGGCAATCTTCAACCGGTTTCGGGTCCGCTTCAGATCAGGCATCAGTTTATGCCTCCGCTGCTGGCGGCACCGTCCGTTGCGGGAACATAGAGAGCGTTAATGTCAAACTGAACGCGGTCGTTGTTACTCCTGTTGCCGTTTTCCGTGTCCGAAAATTTTTCAGATTCGATATGAGTTTGCTTGAAGTGCTTGGAATTCTCCATCTTCCGCACCAGGTCGAGGGCCTGCTCGCGCGTTTCTCCGCCCACAATCAACCGCAGTTCAAGATTATTGTCGGCAGAGATCCCGGGATGAATCGAAATCACGTGCAGGTGCGCGGGCATGACTTGTTCCAGTTGCTCGAAAGCCAGCGTCCAGGAAAACGCCTTGCGCTCAAACAAATTGTTAAGGAAGCGTGAGCGGTCGCGAACGATGCGGTTCTGCGGCGCGTTGAGCATGCTTTCAGCTTGCGTTTTTTCACGATCGAACTCGGCCAGTTGAGCCTTAAATTTCGCAAGCTGCTGGCGATCGCGATGACCTTCAATGAATCCATTGGCCGCCAGAAAGACCAGCAGGACTGTGCTGAGTCCGAGTAGGGCCAGACCCGTTCCCCAATAAGTCCAAAACTGTCGCGAATCTTCGTACCGTTGCGACGCGAGATTGATGTTGAGCCGCATATCAGGAAAGCAGCGCGCCAACTACGCCCGCCATCCTCCATTTCGGAATTGCGCCACCGCCCAACCCCAATTGTGACGCTTGGACGAGTTCCTTCACTTCCGCTCCCGTTTGCGCGCGGAGTGCAGGCGCTGCCCCGGCAATATCTGAGATTCCCGAAACATAAACCGCTTCAATATTGGTGGCGTAGGTATCTTGAAAAAACACAACTGACGGATACACATCTTCGGCCAGCTGCTCGCCGCTGATGGTTACACCACGCGCATTCTCCAGGGTGCGGAACAGCAAAAGTTGTTGCTTATCTAAGATTGCAATGCTGGTAGTGTGCGAATCCACCTTGATAACCAGGGTTCCAGCGTTACCAGGCGCACCGCCCAGCGCCGCCAACATTGAGGGCAGTACTACGCCGGGGTTGAAGCCGGCTTCGCGAAACACAGCTTCGTAATCCTGCACTACATTGTTCAGACAAACGGCAGCGATTACGCGCACACCGGCTGGGGTGGTCTGGGCATGGTAGGAAACCGCGGCTTTGTCCACATCAAAGGGAAGAGATTTGCGTAAACGAAATCGAACCACCCCTTCGGCTTCTTTGTCTTTATCCGGCAAAGTGTCAAAGTCGAGCAACACCACTCGCACTGAGGCGTCAGGAAGAATTGCAATGACATCACGGGAATGCCCGCCAACCTGCTCGAGCGCATGCCTAAGCGCGGTTACTAGCATTTGCCGCTGGCGCACATTGTTCTCTGTTAAATCAGGCACGACGCACCCCGGCGTGAGTTCGCTGGTGGAACAAAACTCGAGCACGTGTCGCGAATCCGAAGCCCGGCCGGCAATGACCCGGTCAGGCGCGATTTCGCAAGCCAGCTTCGGTCGCGCGGAATGGTTCTTAAGTGCCATAAAACGATGAGTGGCTAGTGATCGGTGGTCAGCTGTTCAGCGAGCAAGCAGTAGCTAGGATTACCAGCACCGATCACTGACAACTGCTTTACCTCATAGTCTCGATGAATGTGACCTTATTGATCTCCTTCAGCGTGGTCATCCCGGTGCGAACTTTATCGAGCGCCGATTCGCGCAGGAACCGCATACCTTCTTCTCTCGCGGCGCGGCGTATCTCGGAGGTAGGCTTGCGCGCCAGAATCATCTCCCTGATGCGATCACTTAAGTCGAGCAGTTCGTGAATTGCAGTTCGCCCTCGGAAGCCTGTGCCCGCGCATTCCATACACCCTTGCCCTTCGTAGAACGAGACCTTCGACCATTGTTCCGGATCAAGTCCACTCGCCTCAAGTATCTCAGCGGGATAGTGCACCACCTCGCGGCAAGAGTTGCAGATCAATCGCACCAACCGCTGCGCCAAAATGCAATTCAATGCAGAGACAAAGTTGTAAGGCTCAACTCCCATGTTCAGAAACCGCCCGAGCACATCGACAACGTTGTT
>QHZX01000024.1 GCA_003224835.1 Acidobacteriota bacterium
ACAGCGTGAGCACTTTCATTTATTGCAGGAATAGAGCCTGAATCCGGAGAACGTATGCGTGAAGGACCTCAGGAGTATTCAGAAATGAACGATACGCCGCAACAGCAGGACTGGCGTCTTCTGGCTGAACAAGCCGCTGAAGAGAAGGATCCTGCGAGGCTGATGGAGATCATTAGAGCATTGACCAGCCTTCTTGACGAAGACCAAGCGCGAAAACAGCACCCTCGTGACACTTAACTGTTTTTGTCACTGAACTCTCGCCACCTGCTGATCCAGCGAGTGCATGCGTTTCCCCACCAAATACACGTAGTGCACCGCGGAAATGATCGTCAGAAAAAAAGTGGCTCGCAGAAAACCAATGCGAGCTGCGGCAATCCACTTGGCGGAGTCCACCTGGTGCAGCATCACAAAAATGACCGCGGCGACCTGTGCGAAAGTGTTGGCCTTGCCAAAGATGCTGGGACGAAAGTCGCGCAATCCAGCAATGGTGTAAAGCACCGCGCTGACCGCGAGAATGCAAATATCACGGCTAAATACCACCACTGTGAATTTCCACGGAATCTGGTGAACAATCGAGAGCACTAGAAAAACCGTGCTGAGGAGCATTTTGTCGGCGATCGGATCCAGGTATTGCCCTAGCCGAGTCTGTTGATGAAGAGTGCGCGCCAGCAAGCCGTCGAGGCCATCGCTTAGACCTGCGAACAGAAATAGGATGAGTGCTCCCCGGTAATGTCCTTCAACCAGCTTGATCACTACGAACGGGAGAAACGCCATGCGTACCAGCGTGAGTTGGTTCGGAGCGGTAAGGATCTGCGAAAGCTTTACCCGTCGTTGCCCGGCCGCTACTTTCGCTGGATCTAGAGTGGAGGACACAAAAGAAATTGTCGCTGGCAGGGGTGCAGCTTGGCAACCAGTTTCGAGAGCGGGGAATACGACTTAGACAGAGCGGCATACATCTGCGTGGATTGTCCGGACTTCGCGCTAGGTTAAGTAGAGTCGTCCGTTGGAAGTTTTGTGTTGCAGATTAGCTGCCAAGTGATCGATGTCGGTAGGCGCGAGCTGACCGGCGGCACCCTCCAAAAATGGCGAGCGGTTGCTACCCACTGCGTCGCGGCGCAGTTGCAGGAGCAGCGCCTGTACCGTAGACGGGTCAAATCTTTGTGGCGTGTTTCTGACGATCTCGCTGAGGGTCGCGGCTAAGGAAATGCGCTCACGATAAGGACGAGGGCTCGTCATGGCGTCAAATGTGTCCGCCAAGCCAACGATTCTCGCTGGCATGGGAATTTCTTCGTTCAGCAGGCCGTCGGGATAGCCGGAGCCATCAGCGCGTTCGTGGTGCCATCGGACAACTTCTGGAACAAACGGCCAGGGAAATTGAACTCCGGTCACAATTTGATGTCCTACGGTGGTGTGGTCTGCCATTTCGCGGAATTCTTCGGCGTCGAGCACCGTCGGTTTGCCGAACAGTCCCACGCGAAGAGAATGCCCGTGAATATTTACATGCTTTACGTCGATGGCGTTGGCGAAAGCTTCGAGCGTGTTGTCATAGAAACCGTGAAGCGAAGCCATGAGCCGAAGATTGTCGGAAACCCGCTGCGCCAGCGTCTGCGTGAGCGCATGGTTTTGCACGGCCAACGCAACGTAATGGCACAGCAGGTCAAGATACTGCAGGCCTTCTTCGTCGTAGAGTGCATCTGCTTCGCGCCGACCCAGCGCAACCGCACCGACCAGTTTCCCCGCAACTTTCAACGGAGTGACGCAACGGAAGAGCTCCGGCGCAACATTGCCGTTGGCGCTAAGAAAAGTATCGTAAGAAGATTGCGCAAGCAGCACGGCGCCCTGCATCGACGTTAATGCGTGAACGTGCCGGGGAAGAAGAGGGATGACCGAGGGATCCGGGATCAGAGCGAAGCCTTGTGTGGTGATGGAATTGAGCATCGCCGGCTTCTCGATGAAGACAAAAAGCACGCCTTCACGCGCTCCCGTCGAGTGCATGAGGGCGGAGAGCATGACGTTCGCGGTTTGAGCAAAGTCCCGCTCCGCCGTCATCTCGGGGCCGAGATCGGAGAGCATTGCAACCGTGCGCAACAGCCGCCGGAAATTTTCGTTGGGCGCTGCCACTCTTTGAGAGAGCAATCGGCCCCAGAGCAACTTGAGAGTAACATGCAGCGAAGTTATTGCAGTAATGGGAGTTGTTGGTTAGTTTGGTGCAGCAAAACCGGCTTGCTAACATGAATCGGATGAAGAAGTGCGCTGCAATTTTTCTGTCTCTAATTTTGTTACCGGCTGTTTCGGTTGCGTGGGGACCGGAGGGACATCGCATCATCGGCGATATTGCGCGGGGGCGATTAACCGCGACTGCGCGCCTCCATGTAAAGGAATTATTGGGCGATGATGATCTGGCCGTAGTTGCAGTTTGGGCGGATGACATCAAGGGCGATCGCCCTGAGACCTACGGCTGGCACTTTGTCGACATTCCAAAGGACGCAAGCGGATTTTCCGAAGCGAGGGATTGTTATCGTCCAGACGAGAAACATGCTTATTCCCTCGAAGACCATCACAATTGCGTGGTCGACAGGATCACGATATTCAAGCAAGTACTGGCGGATACTGGGACATCCAGGCAGAACCGGATCGAAGCCCTGAAATTCCTGGTGCATTTTGTCGGTGACGTACACCAACCCATGCACGCGATCGGCGAGGCGCGCGGGGGAAATGCAATTCACGTGATCGAGTTCGGTTCGCCTGAGTGTGGAAAGTACCCGTGCAATCTTCATTTGGCATGGGACGTTGGCCTCATCGGGCACACCGGACTCTCCGAAAGGCAATATGTCTCGAGGCTCGATCACTTGATCGCGAGCCGCAGATTAGCTACCGCAGCTAATGCAGCACCCGCGGATTGGGCCAATCAGTCGTTTCAGCTGGCGAAGAAAGTTTGGGTGAATGACGGCGGCGCTGTCGATGAGTCCTACTTCAAGAATGACATTGCAATTGTGGACCAGCGTCTCGCATTGGCAGGACTCAGGCTGGCGGCGCTAATCAATCACGTTTTGGGAAATCAGGGGGATCTTGTTCACGGCGCGAACAAGTGATAGAGCATGAAATAAACCACCACGCCGGTAATGGAAACGTAGAGCCACAGTGGGTATGTCCAGCGCGCAATACGCCGGTGCAGGTCAAAGCGCTCACGGAAGGCGCGGCTCAAAGTGACGATGATCAGGGGCACTATCGCGGCGGCCAGAATGGTATGCGAAATCAGAATGGCGAAATAGACGGGCCGCGACCATCCTTTGCCCTGAAACGGTACTGAGCCGACGTGGTAGTGATAGTAGAGGTAGAAAGCCAGAAACGCAGACGATGTTCCTAGCGCGGTTAGCATCAGAGCACGATGGGCTGCCAGCCGGCCCTGCTTGATTTTGCGGTGCGCGATTACCAGCAGCACGGCGCTGGTGGCGTTCAAAGATGCATCGAGAACGGGATAAATTGCGTATTGAGCCGGAACTTGCATCATGCCGCGGGCTTGGTGCTTCGCCTGTTCACCATCACAAATCCCAGCCCAAACATGAGTAATGAGAAAAGAATCAAAGTCGCGAGCGACGCGCCCGGGGAGCCGTCGCTTGATGGGTACAGAAGCTGTCGCAATGCTTCGACGCCGTAAGTAAGCGGGTTAATGCGCATCAGGGCGCGCAGCCACACGGAAGCGCCGGAAATCGGAAACAGCGCGCCCGAAAGCAGCCACAGCGGAATCAGAAACAAATTGATGATCGCATGAAAGGCCTGCGTTGAATCCATAGGCCAGGCAATAGCGAAGCCGAGCGCGGTGAGAGCAAATGAAATCAGGAAAATGGTGATGACAATCAGGACGAAATCGATCAGGCCGATGTGCACCCTCACGAGCGGGGCGAACACCAGAAAGATCAATCCTTGAATTGTGGATAGCGTAGTTCCGCCCAAAACTTTGCCAAGCACGATCGCGGAACGCGAAACCGGCGCCACCAATACCGATAGTAAAAATCCTTCCTTGCGGTCTTCGATCACCGACATCATGGTGAAGATTGAAGTGAATAGCACGATCATGATCAGCGCGCCAGGATAGAAGTACTCAAGGTAGTTCTGGCTTCCATTCGCGCCGGAGCGAAACGAGGTGCCGAAGCCAGAACCAATAGCTACCCAGAATAGAATCGGCGAGGCAATTACGCCGACGACGCGGGAGCGCTGGCGATAGAACCTGACCACTTCTCGTAACCAGAGCGTGAAAGCGGGGAGAAGTACTTCATTCCGGGTCCGCGTGCCTGGCATTGGTAAAGCTGTGGTGTGTGTGGCCATTTGGATCTTCGCTCGGGTCCCTTAATGCTTGCGCGCTCTGGGATTATCTGTCCTTTCTGAAGTTCGTGCGCCTTCGGTCCAGAAGCGGTGCCCGGTGCGCTTAATAAACACATCTTCCAGGCTAGGCTTGGCAATCGAGACGGCGTCGATCTCGCCGGGAAACGCTTCAACTACATTGGTCACGAAGCGGTGCGCCTGATCTTTTTCAATGCGTACTTGATTTCCAACAACGCGGACGTCAGCACCGAACCTGGCACGAATTCGCATAGCCAGTGCCTCGGGATCTTTCGCCTCGAGCACAATCACGTCTCCGCCAATTTCCCGCTTGAGTTCAGTTGGTGTGCCTAGCGCGACCAGCTTGCCTTGGTTGAGAATTGCCAGCCGATCGCAGCGTTCAGCCTCCTCCATCAAGTGCGTGGTCACAAGTACGGTTACATGTTCTTCATCGCGAAGGATGCTCAGGTATTGCCACAGGTCGCGTCGTGCGCCGGGATCAAGCCCAGTGGTAGGCTCATCCAGCAGAAGGACGCGCGGACCGTGCAGAAGGCCTTTTGCCAGCTCCAATCGGCGCTGCATTCCTCCGGAGAATGTCTCAGCGCGGTCCCGGGCACGATCCGCGAGACGCACTCGTTCGAGAATTTCTTTGATCCTCGCCCGAAGCGCCGATCCGTGCAGCCCGTAGAGATGGCCCTGGTGCTGTAGGTTCTCAGACGCGGTCAGTTTCAGGTCGACGCTTTGCGCCTGAAAGACGACCCCGATTTCACGCCGCAACTGGCTGGGCTCTTTGGCCGCATCGTGACCCAGAATAATTGCTTGACCCGCCACTGGAACCATCAGCGTAGAAAGAATGCGGAACAGCGTGGTCTTGCCGCTGCCATTCGGACCCAATAAGCCGAACAACTCCGCCGGACGGACATCGAAAGAAACTCCATTCAGGGCGGCGCGATCATCGTAGCGATGTACGAGGTCGCGTACGGAGATGACCGGAGAATCGACGAGGTCCTCCTGAGGAATCGATCCCACTAAAGTGGAGGCAGACATGTGAGAGGTCAAAGACTATTTTACGACGAGCGGGTCTGGGGCGAGAAATCGGGCGCTTGGCGAGGCGCGATAACTGATCTCGCTTCTACTGGATTGTTCTGTGCCGCAGGCGCATGCCTCCAGACTTGCAGCGTTAGAACAGCGGTCGTTGCCAATAGCAGAGCGCCAACTGAAACATGAGCGACGGTCGCAATCACCATTGACAACTCGGGCTGAGGTGCTCCCACGCTCCAAACCACGCGAGTAATAAAGGCCGCGAAGCCAAGGCAAAGCTGCAGCACGAGAATAAACAGGAGCGCGACCGCCGGCCGACGGATCGCATCAACTTTGGGAAATTGTGTAATCGCACGAACTCCCGTCCAGGTAAGGAGCAGGGAAACGATGACTGCGTTCAGTACATGCGGCCACCATGGCATGCCCTGATGGCGAAACATGGCCCCGAAAACAAGTTGTACGTAAAGAATCAAAATCGAAAGCAGGCTCAGGGCCAGCAGAGAAGGACGATTTTGGTCAGTGACGGCAGGAACAATTTCTTCAACCCACTTCCGTCCAGTGAAGATTGCGATCAAAACCGCGATACAAAAAAAAGTTTGTGCCACGGCGGCGTGCGCGGTCGAAATTGCTGGAGGCAGGAAACGCAGAACGGTCAATCCGCCCAAAATTGCCTGTATAACAATCGTGCCCAGCGCCGCAGACCCCAACAACTTCATCCAGCGCCGCCGGTCTGCGAACCACGTCCACAGAGCGATTGCCGTAGTCAGAAGAATCGTAAATCCCGCGATTACGCGATGACTGTGCTCATAGCGAACGCCGCCGATCCATGGCGGCAGGCGAATTATGTGGCCGTAAGAGGTCGGCCAGTCGGGAACGGACAACCCCGCGTCGTTACTAGTAACCAGTGCGCCCGCGATAATCAGAATGAAAGTGGCGCCGGCGGTGAACACCGCAAAGCGGTGAAATGCAGGATTGAAGGGGGTTGGATCAGACTTCAAGTAACTCCTCCGAACGCGCCATTTTACCAGAGTTACACCTCGGGGTGATTTCACAGCCTGCGCAGAAATCACGTGAACGAATGGCCGTTGCATGCACGACCTGTGCTGTTTTGGGCAAATTCCCAAAGTAATCTCGCAACCGGATATTTCTTCACTTCTTCATTGACCGGCGTTAACGGAGTAATCCATGCTTTGTTCAACGGAGTTCCCCCGAGCTTTGGGAGCCGGGACAAACAGGAGAGAAAATGAAGGGAATAGTGCGTCACTGTTTGATTTTTGCGAGTTGCATGGGTCTGGCAGTTGGGATCGCCTACGGGGATTCCGCCGCATCAAGAGGTCAATCGGCATTTGGATCTGGCTCAGGAAATGAGTCGGGCTGGGCATCGGATCGCGTCGGGGTTGGAGTGAAAGCCTCTTTTCTTGGCGTGGGCGCGGAAGTCGCAACCCGGGTTACGCATCGAACCAATGCTCGCGCAGGCTTCAACATTCTTGGGTACAGCCGCAGCTTCAGCAAGGATGGCATCAACTATGGCGGCCACTTGAGCTTCCGCACTTTCGAGGCGCATTACGACATTTTCCCCTGGGCAGGGAATTTCCACGTCAGCCCGGGCGTGCTCGCTTATATGGGTAATCCGGTTACGGCAAATGCTGTGGTACCGGGAGACCAGAGCTTTAGTCTGGGCGGGCAGACTTACTACAGCGATCCGTCAGCGCCAGTTGCGGCAAACGGAAGAGTGAACTTCAATCAGGTTTCGCCGACGGCAACTGTGGGCTGGGGAAATCTGGTGCATCACAGCAAGCGGTTCAGCATTCCGGTCGAGCTAGGGGTCGCGTTTCAGGGATCTCCGAAATCAACGCTCAACCTGACCGGGAACGTTTGCAATGCGCCGAGTGGTGCGCTTCTTCGCAGCTGCATGAGTACTTCGAATTCCAACGTGCAGAGCAACGTAGTCGCCGAGCAGGGCAAAATAAACAAGAGCATGGCTCCGTTCAAGGTGTATCCGATCATCTCAATTGGATTTGGGTACAAGTTTTAGAGAAAGGCAAATTCAAGAAGCCCTACTTTGCAGATATGCGAGTGGGGCTCTTCTTTGCGCTTATTTAATTGCTGCGATTATCGAGTCAGCGAACTCCGACGTGCCTGCCTTGCCCCCGACGTCTTTGGTCAACTTGTCGCGATCACGATAGACGGTGTCCAGGGCGTTGCGGATCTTCAGAGCGGCGTCTGGTTCTCCAATGTGACGCAGCATGAGCAGAGATGAGCGCAACAGCGCAGTTGGATTGGCGAGATTTTTGCCGGCAATATCCGGCGCCGAGCCATGGACTGCTTCGAAGATGGCGTACTTCTCGCCGAGATTGGCGCTGGGGACAAGGCCCAATCCGCCGACCAATCCTGCGCACAGATCGGAGATGATGTCGCCGTAAAGATTCTCCATCACCATCACGTCATACTGGTAAGGATTCATCACCAATTGCATACAGGTGTTGTCGACGATGTGTTCGCCGTAGGTGATCTCAGGATATTCCTTGGCGATATTCCGCGAGCACCGCAGGAAGAGACCATCAGAAAGCTTCATGATGTTGGCTTTGTGAATGGAGTGGACTTTCTTGCGTTTGTTCTTGCGCGCGTATTCAAAGGCGAATCGAGCGATTCGAGTCGAGGCTTTTTCGGTAATGATCTTTAAGCTTTCAACCACCCCCGGCACGACTTCGTGCTCGAGACCCGAATAAAGGCTTTCGGTGTTCTCCCGAACGATGACCAGATCGATGTCCGGATAGCGCGTAGGAATATGCGGCAGATTGCGCACCGGCCGGAAGTTGGCATAAAGATCGAACTGCTTTCGAAGTTGTACGTTGATGCTGGCAAAGCCCCCGCCGACAGGGGTTGTGATCGGACCCTTGAGTGCGACATGCGTGCGTTCGATCGACTCGGTCAGCGCCTTGGGAATGTATTCTTTGTATTTTTCGTAAGCTTCTGCGCCAGCTTGAACGGTCTCCCACTCGAAGGTGAGACCTGTGGCTTCCAGTATGCGAACAACGGCTTGCGTAACTTCTGTACCGATTCCGTCGCCGGGGATGAGGGTGATTTTATGGGACATTGGGTGAACGAGTCAGGACGAGTGAAGACCTGCAACTACATGGGCTTCGCGGTATTCTTAACCTGCGGTTCCATCGATTCTTTCGTCTTCAGAAGATCTTTCAACTCGGCCATAAACTCCTGAACATCTTTGAAGTCCAGGTAAACCGACGCAAAACGCACGTACGCCACTTTGTCGTAACGCCGTAGGCGGCTCATGATCAACTCGCCCACTTCGCTGGTTTTGCGTTCCCGTTCAGCGGATTCGATCACGAATGCCTCAGCATCGTTCACGATCTGCTCCAATTTGCTAATTGGAACCGGACGCTTTTCGCAGGCTCGCAGCAATCCATTCAGAACTTTTTGACGATCGAATTTCTCGCGCCGTCCGTCCTTTTTCACCACCATGTAAGGAATTTCGTCGATGCGCTCGTAAGTGGTGAAGCGCTTCTGGCATTTTAGACACTCGCGGCGGCGGCGGATGGAATCGGCTTCCTTGCTCTCGCGCGAATCCACGACCTTGTCATTGGCAAAGCCGCAAAAAGGGCACTTCATATGCTAAGGGTGAAATGACATTGTAACAGCGGGGCAGAGCGGGGTCAGCCCAGTCCAGGAACGGAATGACATTTTTTTCAGGTAAGTTCTAGACAAGAACCGGTGTTGCGCAGCTATTCTTCCGCTAATTTCTGCTGCTCATGACTTGCCTTCGATAGCTTGCGTAATGACAAGTGTTCCCGATGGGCAAACACCAATCCCAATGGAATGCAAGACATGAAAGTTACCAGCCACAGCAGAATTCCGCAGCTGAGCGCGAGTTCCGGCGGGATGCCGTAGATGACCTGAAGCGCGCTAATGACCGCCAACTGACTTCCACCACCAACCGCAGGCAGCTGCACTACGGAACCGATCATGCTGAATCCCATTAATAGCAGGACGTGAGGAACATCCATGTTTGCGAGGTGGGGACGATCGCCTACCCTTTTGATCCGTTTTCGTTGGCGGAACAGCCAGATATCACCGCGCAGCGCCCTAAGAGAATAACCTTTGCTCGCAAGAGCAGCATTGAGCGTGGCCACGTTGTCATCGGTGAGCGGCTCACCAGCGATTCCCGGAAGGTTCGCCAAGTCGGCGGTTTCAACATCCACAGCAGGCGGTCCCTGATCCAGAGTTTCTCGCGGATAAGAGTGCGCAACTTCCCGATATGCGAGCGCGATCATAAACCACATGACAAGTGAGATCGCGATCAGTTTTGCCAAAGACTTCGCGCCTGAGATCGTATTCAGTCCTTCTCCGAAGGCGCGAACTTTCTCGTCGACGGTGTGCGCCAGACGAGCCGAAAACCGTAAGGTGATTTTGTGGAGCAACACTGCGACCTGATGACCGCGCAACCGGATAAGAAAAGCAAGCAGAGTGGCGAGGGCGACAAGTCCGCATAGTGCGACGGCAGCAATCCGAAATTTAGGGAGGTAAGGATTGACGCGGATCGCCGGAGAAAAGAAGACATCGATAGTCATCAGCACCGTAAACGCGCCGATGTCAAAGATACGCTCGACTGCCCAGACCCCAATCTGAGATGCGAATGACAGATTTTCTTTTCGAGAGATCAAATAAGGACGAATGAATTCTCCCGGCCGGCCGAGAAGAGCGAGACCAGTAAAACCGATGAAGGTAGGTGGAACAAGCTTCCAGGTAGAAGCTTTGCAGACCGGCTCCAGAAAAACTTTCCAACGCAGGGCGCGTAATACGTAGGTCAGATAAATAAGGCCGATAGCGGCTGCAATGTGGAGAGGATCAACATGGCTAGCACTGCGAAATCGCTCCCAATCAAAGCGGCGCCAGTGCTGCACCTGAAAATAAACCAGCAGTCCCAGGATGGCGAGAACGACGGTTGTCGTCAGAATCTGTTTTTTGCTCATCGGCGCATCGGACTGCTCACTGCTACTCCTGTGACAAGTTATACGTGACTGCAGACTGGGTCAATTGAAAGACAGGCGCACTCAGCGTGCAGCCGATTCCATCCCGGGAGGGTTCTTGGTGGCTGCGGTCTTAACAGTTGGCGCTTTGGGTGAGGCTGCTCTGATGGTCTGGGCGGGATGCGCAGCGGATTTTGTCTTTCCTGCGAGCGATGGATTCTTAGCCAACTTTTTTCGGTTGAAGTCACGAATGATCTTCGCCACGTAGGTCTGGGTTTCGAAATAAGGAGGCACGCCGCGATACTGGTCGACTCGATGCGATCCTGCATTGTAAGCTGCAAGCGCTTTGGGCACGTCGTAATGGTACTTTTCGAGAAGTTCGCGCAAGTATTTCGTGCCACCCTCAACGTTGGAATTCGGATCAAATGAGTTTGCGACACCCAGGTGCGACGCGGTTTGCGGCATCAGTTGCATTAGTCCCCGGGCGCCCTTCTTCGAGATTGCACGGTTATTGAATCCGCTTTCGGCCCGAATGACACTGTTGATGAAGTCCGGATCGATCTGGTGCCGCTGGCCTGCGCCGTTCACCATTGCGTCCAGACTGAGCCGATCAAATTTTGCCTCAGGAGGGCTAAGAGGCAGAGAGGCAGCTATCGGTGGCGAAGTCACTTGCGGAGCATTGGTTGATTTTGAAATAACCGGAGCCGGATCAGTGGCGGTGTCGAAGCGCTGAATCTGCTCAGTTGGGATTTCAATATATCCGCTAGTCGAGTCGCTCAGGTAGAGCCTGGTTACCGCGCCCACAACCTCGTGTCGTTCATGGCGGATTGAGTTTCCATTCCGAAGCACGGCAAGATCGGTTGCGCCCGAGAACGCGCAGCTGGCTCCAATAGACGTCATTACGCCGAATTTGAAAGTTAACCGCACGTGTAATGATCCAGATTGCCTGTAACGAGAACCCCTCCGGAAATATTTAGAAAACCTGTTCTTTCTCCAGCACCTGATCGATAGCGGCCGCTACGCCATTTTCATCGTTGCAAAGAGTTATGGGCCAGCCGCGGGACTTCAGTTCCTCACACGCATTTCCCATGATAAACGGCACACCAGCAAAGGCAAGCATCTCCAGGTCATTAAAATTGTCGCCAATGGCCATGACCTGTTCTCGCGATATACCGCGGTAATTGGCCCACCTTTCGAGCGCGTGACCCTTGGAGCAATCACGATTCAGCACATCGACAATGCAAAGATCCCGGGCCGGGTACTCGGTCCGAACCAAGGTAATTTCGTCTTTTACCCGGCTGTCCTCGAGAGTACGGATAGCCGCCTGCATTCGTGAAATGGTTCCGCAGAACATGGCTTGCACCGGATCCGCAATCAGCGCCTTTTCGATTGGAACGACGAACTCGATGAACTGCATATTCTTTTCAAGCCAGTGCCGAATGCTGCTGGTTAATTCGTCCATTCGCTCCAGAACCAGCGCACCCTTCGATTCCTTGTCAAAAGTGATTACCATGTTGCCGCGAAATTCCTGCATGACGCCGCACAATTCGTAGCAGGTTGTTGAGGGAAGCAAATCTCGATGAAAGGCTTCGCCTCGCAAAGACCGGGTGACAGCGCCGTTGGAGCTGATCAACCACAAATCGAACCCAAGCTGCTCGGCTATAGGCATGGCAAAAGCATGGCGGCGCCCGGTGACCAGAATGACCTCGATTCCGTCCTGATTGGCGCGGCGCAAAGCCTGCAGATCTTTCTCGGAGATGCGGAATTGGGAGTTCAGCAGGGTACCGTCAATATCGACGGCAATCAAACGGATGGGAGAGGTCACTGAAAGAATTTTAGCAGCAGACCCCGGATGTAGCAGTTCCTGGGCACTGGAAAGTGCCTGGCCGGCAGCTGAAAATGTGACTAACTGCCACTGACCACTAGCCACTTATCACTGCACGATGGTTCTGCTATATTTCGCAAGTCCATGGGGTTTCTTTACTCATTACTGTTTCCGTGGAATTTGGTATTGCAGGCGATCGCGATTGTCCACTTCATCCGCCGCCGCCCAGATAACTATTGGCTCTGGATCATCCTCATCGGCGGATGGATCGGCGCTCTGGTGTACATCTTCGCCGAGGTACTGCCTGATTTCGGTCTGTTGCGTCAGTCCTTCAAAGTGTTTCCTCGTCGACGGAGAATTCGTGATCTGGAGAACATAATTCTCGATAATCCGTCCGCCGGAAATTACGAAGAGCTGGCAGACCTTTATTTAGAAGAGAAGAAGTTTGCGCGCGCGCGCGAGTGCTATGACAAAGCCATTTCATCGCGCACCGATTCTGTTGATCCGTTCTACCGCCGGGGAATTGCGGAAATTGAAATGGGAGACCACGCGGCTGCGGTAACCGATCTCGAGCGCGTCCTAGCGAAAGATCCTCAATATGATTTTCATCGGGCTGCGGGCTTGTTAGCTCATGCCTATGATAAGACCGGCCAACCGGAAAAAGCAGATGCGCTCTTTCGTCAGACGACGCAAATTTCAACTCTTTCTGAAACGTATTTGAACTATGCGAATTTTCTTGCCGCCCAGGGACGAAATGCTGAGGCGCGGGTGTGGACGCAACGCATTCTTGCCAAGAAGCCGACGCTGCCCGGGTATCTGCGCCGACGCGAACGTCCGTGGTTTCGCAGAGCAAAGGGACTGCTGAAGCAACTGCCAGCGTCGTGAGCGCTTAGAGTAAATCCAGCGCCGAACGGTTCTCGCGTTCAACCTGCTTGAGCGTGCAATCTTCAGGGGCCTTCTCCGGACGCCATCTTAAGAACTTCGTCCCATGCCGAAAACGTCCGCCGGTGAAGTGATCGAATTGCACTTCCGCGACAAGTTTAGGCGAGGCTGGTTGCCATTCCGCCGAACGTTTGGTGCTCCAGCGGCTGGGTCCACCCGGAGCTTTGCCTGTGAATCCTGGCGGTTTGATGATGCTTTCAAGTTTCTTGGTCAATGCTGGACGATCTTCGTCTTTGATGGAAGAGGTAAACCCCACGTGGTCGAGCTTGCCTTCGTCGTTGTATAACCCGAGTAGTAGCGAGCCGACCAGCGGCTCTTTCGCGAGATAGCGAAAGCCCCCGACCACGCACTCCGCGGTGCGCTGCCGTTTGATTTTCTGCATGCCGGTGCGCTCGCCGGATTGATAAGGCAAGTCGCGGAGTTTGGCTATGACTCCATCCAGCGCGACGCCCATGCGGAACCATTTGCGCGCTACGGACAAATCATTGGTAATGGGCGAGAGGCGGATGATTGGATTGCTCTTCAAAGATTTTTTGGCAAATTGCTCAAGCTTCTTTCGACGATCTTCAAGAGGCATTTTCACAAGCGCTCGGCCGTTTTCATCGACAAGCAGGTCAAAGACGATATATGTCGATGGCGTCTCCTGGCTTAATTTTTTCACGCGACTCGCAGCCGGATGGATTCGCATGAGCAGATGATCAAATGACAACGTTCCCTCGACGGGAATGACGATCTCGCCATCGAGTACGAATTTCTCGGCTTTAGTGATTGAGAGTGCGTGCACTAACTCTGGGAAATATCTGGTCAAGGGCTTCCCTGATTTTGAAACCAGCTCAACCCGCTTCCCGTCACGAAAAGCAAGACAACGAAAGCCATCCCACTTGGGCTCATATTGCCATTCAGTCCCGACTGGGAGTTCGCTTGCGGGCTGCGCTTCCATCGGCTTGTATCGTTTGTTCAATGGCAGAGTCATGAGAATTCCGTACGGTTCAAACGGCTAGGATGCCGCTAGTTTGTACGTGGTTAGCACTCGCTCGATCACGAGCAACTCTAAGTCCCTGATACACTCTCGGCGTGTCCCGAGTAACTTACCTTGAATGTACAAAATGCGGCGCACATCTGTCCGCTGATCAGCCGCAGAACGTTTGCCCGAAAGACGGCGGAATTCTCTTTGCCCGATATGATTTGAAATCGCTCAAGACTGAATTCAAGCGAGACAATTTAGCTGGGACGGAAGCCAACCTGTGGCGATATCGCGCAGTGCTGCCTGAGGTCGAGCCGGTGACTTTGGGCGAAGGCTTCACCCCGCTTCTTCCCAGCCGTGAATTTCCAAACGCCTGGATCAAAGATGAAGGCCTGAATCCGACCGGATCGTTCAAAGCCCGTGGAGTCTCTGTCGCCTTAAGTGTCGCAAAGGCGCTCGGAATAAAAAAGGTGGCGATGCCCTCCGCGGGCAATGCGGGGAGCGCTCTTGCTGCTTATGCGGCAGCCGCAACGATCGAAGCTCACATCTTCATGCCTCACGATGTACGCCTTGCGAACTGGATTGAATGCGAAATGTATGGAGCGCGCCTGATATTGATAAATGGCCTGATCAGCGATTGTGCGCGCATGGTGAGCGAGCGCAAGGAGAAAGAGGGCTGGTTCGACTTTTCGACATTAAAGGAGCCGTACCGCGTGGAAGGGAAGAAAACTATGGCCTATGAGTTGTTCGAGCAACTCGGCGGTGAACTTCCCGATGCGGTGATTTTTCCCAGCGGCGGTGGAGTGGGCGTGATCGCGATGTGGAAGGCCTTCGACGAAATGGAAGAGCTCGGCTGGCGCAAGGAGAATGCCAAGCGTCCGCGAATGATCGTGGTTCAGGCCGAGGGGTGCGCACCTATCGTGAAAGCATGGAATGACGGCAAGACTTCGGTAGAGATGTGGAGCAACGCCTCTACCAGCGCCGCCGGACTGCGTGTGCCCAAGCCCTACGGCGATTATCTGGTGCTCGACATCATCAAGCGGAGCGGCGGTACAGCAATAGCGGTTTCGGATGACGAAATCCGAGACTCAGTCAAGCACTGGGCAAGGCACGAGGGAATTTTTGCCGCGCCCGAAGGAGCGGCTAGCCTGGCAGGTTACAAGAAGTTGCGGGCAGGGCCGGCTGGAAGCTCACCCTTTCTTTCCGGCGCAGATAAAGTCGTGTTATTTAATACGGGCACGGGATTGAAATATCTCGACGTGCTTCAGGAACGCAAACTTCCGCCTCCCCGCCAGATTGGTGGAATTATCGGCCCGTACTAGCTTCGCATTACTAATTCTCGCGACTGGAACGGTGCTACATTCTCCATAGGCGTTCGCTATGGAACATCGGCTGATCCTGATCAATTTGCTGGTCAAGCTGGGCGTGGCTGCGGCCATCGCTGCCGGGCTAGTGCGCTCGGTGGAGTTCAAGTCGCTACTGTTCCGCGAGCCACGCTCATTAAAAGATCGAACCTATCTCGCCTTATGGCTGGCAGTTTCTGCGTGGGTCGGCTTTCACCTGGCGCTGGGCATCTGGATCAAATTCGGCGCGGAGAGCACGTTTGCCGGTGATCTCTCCTTTGAGGCCACGGTCCTTTTGTGCTGCCCGTGAATGCGGTAGTGGGTTTGGTCTCAGGTCAGCTTCGCCTGTTTGCTCCCAACCGGGAAGAAGTCTGGCGTTTTTCTCCCTTCAATTATCTGAGCCTGTTGCGCTGGTTGCGAGGTGGGGAAACCCGGCCCAGCTTCTCCGACTGGCAGATGCTTTTCTTATCAACCGTTGTGGTGCTGCGTTTCCTGCAAACCCAGGTTTTACGTTGGCTCCCGGGTTACAGCTATGCTCCGCACCCGATCTGGGTCGATGTGCTGATTTATGCGACGTCGGTGACAGTGATTGTTATCGAGCTGAAAATCTGGAATGGCGTTCGATTGCAGATTAAATTGGAAGAGCAAGCGCAATTGTTGCTGAGCGCGCGCATGGCCGCATTGCAGAACCAGATCAATCCGCATTTTCTCTTCAACACGTTGAATTCTGTTTCTTCATTGGTTCGCGTGAGTCCTGACACCGCGCGCGAGCTGATCATAAAGCTGGCAACCATTCTTCGCCGCCTGCTTCACAGCAGCGACGCGTTTGTGGCCCTGCAGGAAGAAATTGATTTTATAGACAACTATCTGGACATTGAGGTGGTCCGTTTCGGCGCCGACAAACTCAGGGTGGTAAAAGAGCTGGATCCCGAGTCGCTCGATGTGATGGTTCCCAGCATGTTGTTACAGCCGCTGGTAGAAAATTCTATTAAGCATGGGCTCTCATCGAAAATTGACGGAGGAAGTATTTACTTGCGCAGCAGGCTTTCCGATTCGCACGTGACTATTGAGGTCGAGGATGATGGCGTGGGTATGGGATCCGTTCAGCTAATGGAACGGCCTTCGGGATTTGGCGAGGGCGGAATCGGAATGGCGAACGTCGCTGAGAGGCTGAAAGTGCTCTATGGAGAAACTGCCCGCATGACCATCGATAGCCCAAACGGCACCGGAACGCTGGTCCGGCTGCGGCTCCCAGTTTTGCCGGGCGACGCGAAACTGCCGGCAACGGTTTACGAAGAACGCTCCAGTACGCGGCGGTAAAACTCTTCATATTGCGGAATGATTTTTGTGGTGCAGAAGCGCGCGCGTGCGGCGTCCCGACATTGTTTTCCCATCGCGCGAAGGCGGCTTTCGTCGTTTAGAAGTTCGATAGCATAGCGGGCCATGGTGTCCACATCACCGACCTCCGCCAGGAATCCACTTTTTCCGTGCTCGATGACTTCCGGCACGCCTCCAACTTTGGTTGCAATGGGAACTACCTCGGAAGCCATAGCTTCAAGCGCTGCCAAGCCGAATGATTCCAGTTCGCTCGGCATCAGCAGCACATCAGAAATGGCCAGCGTCTCATAAACCTGCTCGCGTTTTCCGAGAAAAATTACGTCATTGTGAATCCCTTTTTGCACCGCAAGCCATTCAGCCGGAGACCGCTCTGGGCCATCGCCCATCAGCAGTAGCTTTGCAGGAATTTGTTTGCGTACACGATCGAAAATTTCAATGACATCTGTGATTCGCTTCACAGGACGAAAATTGGACACGTGAATGAGAATTCGCTCGCCATTAGGTGCATACTCTGCACGCCGCTCGGCGATTTCTTTGCCCCGGCAATACACGTCGCAGTTGACGAAGTTATAGATGACCTCAATGTGATTTTTAACTTCGAACTCGCGCACTGTCCGCTCGCGCAGGTAATTTGAAATCGCGGTGACACCATCACTCTCTTCGATGGAAAAACGCGTGATCGGCAGGTAAGAACGGTCCTGCCCTACCAGGGTGATGTCGGTGCCGTGCAACGTCGTGACGAACGGCAGTTGGCGTTTCTTTGGCCCAGCTGCGAGCATTTGCCGCGCCAGCATTGCGCTTACCGAATGTGGGATTGCATAGTGCACGTGAAGGAGGTCCAAATCGTATAGCTCAGAAACTTCTGCCATGCGCGTGGCCAAGGCCAAATCATACGGAGGGTAATCGAACAGCGGGTATCGCGAGACTTCAACTTCGTGGTAATGAATGTTTGCCGTCGGGCGGTCCAACCGAATCGGCTGCGCATAGGAAATAAAGTGAATTTCGTGTCCGCGCTGCGCCAGTTCCAGTCCAAGCTCAGTAGCAACTACGCCGCTGCCGCCGTAAGTGGGATAACAGGTGATGCCTATTTTCAGGCTGTCCCGCATGTCCATTCGATGGGGAAAGCAGGCCAAGGATTCGGATTTTGCTGAGGAGTGAAATCGACAAGATCAGGCGCCTTCAGTTGCAGCGCGGGAGAATCCCTTATCCATTTTTTCCAGATATTCCTGAAGGCGTTCCTGAATGTGGTCTTCCAGCGCGCTGAACTCGATGCCCATGCCTACCCCGGGATCGCTGGTTCGGACAATTGCTGCAGCGCGAATTTTTTCCGAATCGAGCCAGAAGGTAATGATTATTTCGGTATTGATCGCCAGCGGGGAGAATGTCTCGATGTAGCAGCCACGTCCGCCTATGTCGGTTGCGCTGCATTGCATGTGGGCCCGGCGCGTATCCTCAAAACTGATCTCGATTGGGA